>JAHFUU010000031.1 GCA_023264915.1 Microthrixaceae bacterium
ATCGAAGCCGCTCTGAAATACAAGCTGTCCAACGCGATCGTGGAGTCCACCAACACCAAGCTGCGGGTGCTCGCACGGATGGCCTACGGGTTCAAAGACCCCGACCACCTCATCGCTCTCACCCTCCTCGACCGAGGCGGCCACTGCCCACCTCTCCCCGGGCAGCCGGTCCAGTCCGACGCAGCATGACCCACGGAAACAGCAAGGGAGCCCTATTACCCCCAGGCCGCCACCATGGTCGCCGACGAGGGCGGACCGGCGGTGCCGGAGCTGGCACGACGATTGCTCGTCACCTCCTGCCACCTCGACCCGCCTCGCGCCTTGGTCGCCGTGCTGGAGCGCATGCACCGAGCAGGCGTCGCCCTCGGCCCACGGCGGGGCGATCATCGCCAACGGCAACCTCTACTGCCCGTGCACGCCGCCGGCCCTGCTCGACATCGTTCCCCTCGCCCGGGCCGCCACCGCCGAGGCCACCGCCGCCCACAACACCCACACCGCCGAGGCCGCCCGCTACAAGCTCGGGCGCATCAGCGCGGATGACGCCGACGGCTACCACCGCGCCGGCTGCCCGGCGGCGGCCGGGAAGCTCCGCTGCCCACTGCGCCTCGCGTCGATGACGCTGGGCTTGGACAGGCCCGAAGTGCTCGAACCCCCCGAGCACCCGCCGCCATGCTGCACACAACAGACCCTCACCGTCCCACCTGAGATCAACGCCAAGACCGCCCAACGCCACGACTACCCCGGGCCGGCATGGCGGGCGTCCTACGCCCGGCGCAGCGCAGCCGAGCGCACCTTCTCGACCGGCAAGGACCCCGCCACCAACGACGCCGGGCGCCGCGGCTGGTGCCGGCTCATGGGCCTCACCGCGATCACCCTGTTCCTCACGACGCTCTACATGGTTCGCAACGACCACATCGTCGTCGCCTTCGAAGCACGCGTCGCCGACGACGAACGCCGGGCCGCCAATGGACAGCCGCCCAAGACACGACGCCGACGGCGACGCACCCTCGACGACCTCATCGACACCAGCTGAACCCGTCCCTCACGCGCCGACGCGGCCCACCAGCGGCGCACGCCGGAACACGAAAACCGCCCGCCACGCTGACCGCACGCGGCTCCGCAACGGGTGATCCCTGCCACACCCTTCGGTGAACATGGGCACAGGTCTTACGTGAAGACCTCAGTGGTGCACCAGGTGGGACTTGAACCCACACGTCCTTTCGGACACAGGATCCTAAATCCTGCGCGTCTGCCATGTTCCGCCACTGGTGCGTGACGTCCCCGAACCTAGCGGGGCCGTGCCGGCCCTACGAGTCATGTTCTCCTCGGATGGGTGACCGTTGCTCTTCCCGGGCCGTGCAACCGGAGCTGGACCTGCGAGCCGTCCGCGGGCCGGGGCCGCGGTTCGTGCGGGCCGGCCCGAAGTCGCACTTCGGTGGACCCGTTGGCCCCAGAGCGGCCCGTTGCCCCAGAGCGGCCCATGCTCTTGCTCCCCCAGCAGAGCTCGCCGCCAAGAGGCAGACTGACCCGACTGCCAACGTTCACCGGCAATGACACCACCTACAGACCCAAAGCAAGACCGAGGGGGACATCCGTGGCTCTGACCAAGCAGAAGATCGGCGCAGACTACGACGAGGCACTTCGAGTGATCGCTCCGATGTTCGGGCTTCGCGAGATGGCCTCGCCGATTCCCCGATTCGAGCTCGCCGACAGTGACATGCCTGCCGATGCCGCCTACCAGCTGATCCACGACGAGCTCCAGCTGGACGGCACACCCGTTCTCAACTTGGCCTCGTTCGTCACGACCTGGATGGAACCTCAGGCCGACAAGCTCTGCATCGAGGTCGCCGGGAAGAACTTCATCGATCAAGAGGAGTATCCGGCCACCAACAAGATCGAGCAGCGCTGCATCAGCATCATCGCCGATCTGTTCCATGCGACGGCCGAAGGCGAGCGCGCGATCGGCACCTCCACGATCGGCTCCTCTGAGGCCATCCATCTTTGCGGCCTCGCCATGAAGCGCAACTGGATCAATCGCCAGGCGGCCAAGGGTGCCGACACGAGCCGCCCCAACCTCGTCATGAGCGCCGCCGTGCACGTGACCTGGGAGAAGTTCTGCCGCTACTTCGACGTAGAGTGCCGCGAACGCCCTCTCGCCGAGGGACGCTACGTCATCGATCCCGAGGACGCGATGGCTGCCTGCGACGAGAACACGATCGGGGTGGTCGGCATCCTCGGCACCACCTACACGGGTCACTTCGAGCCGATCAAGGATCTCAACGACGCCCTCGTGGCGCTCAACGATCGCACTGGCTGGCAGATCGCCCTTCATGTCGACGCCGCCAGCGGAGGCTTCGTCGCACCCTTTGCCTACCCCGACCTCGAGTGGGACTTCCGCCTCCCTTCTGTCCGCTCGATCAACGTGTCGGGCCACAAGTACGGCCTCGTCTACCCCGGGGTCGGTTGGGCCATCTGGCGAGAGGCCGGCGACCTTCCCCAGGAGCTGATCTTCCACGACAGCTACCTCGGCAACGACCAGTCGACCTTCGACCTCAACTTCTCCAAGCCGAGTGCCTCGATCATCGGCCAGTACTACAACTTCGTCCGTCTCGGGCGCGCTGGCTACACCGCGGTGATGAGCAACCTCCTCGAGACCTACGGGTTCCTCGACGAGACGGTGCACTCCCGCGGGCGGTGTGAGGTGCTGAGCGAGAGCGGCAACCTGCCTGTGCTTTGCGTGAGGTTGACGCCCGACCTGCAAGCCAGCGCACATGACGTGGCCCACCATTTGCGCCAGCGCGGCTGGATCGTCCCCGCTTACTCGATGCCGCCCGCGGTCGAGGACATGACCGTCCTGAGATGCGTGGTGCGTGAGGGGTTCAGCCGCGATCTGGGTGACCAGCTGCTGGAAGCCCTCAACGATGTGATCCGCGAGCTCGAGAAGAACCCGCCAGCGCGACCCAAGCCGCGCCGCCGCTCGAAGCAACGAGTCTGCTGAGAGCTGGCAACCACGGTGGCGCCGGTCACTCCCCGGCTCACGTGCTCACCCCGTGAAACGAGGTGCCGCCTGGTCCACGACTGCTCTGCTGGCAGCGCTGCTGGCTGCGGTGCTGGCCGTGCTGCCTCCCGTTGAGCCCGTTGAGCCCGTTGAGCCCGTCGGGCCGGCAGTGGTCGTGGTGGTCGTGGTCGGCGGCTCGACCCGCTCGATCTCTGTGTTGGTGATCTCGACATATCCCCCGGTCCGGCACACCTGGCCACGAAGCGAGTCACAGGGCGGGTGATCGGTGGGCAGGATCACGGTGGGGACCACCGGGAGCACGAGCTTGGAGGCCATCGTCCCGCCGCGAGCCACGTCGTCATAAACCGGGTCAGTGCCGTAGGAAGGGTTCTCGAAGGCCCACAGGGGCAGGTCACGCCCAGGAGTCCCGATAGTGATGCGCAACCGGGAGCCTGCGCGGAAGGGGTGAGCGACCGCGTAGAGCGGGATCTGCACCTGGCTGAACTGTCCCGCCGGCAGTTGCTGGTAGTGGGCCTGATCATAGAGGTGCTCGACGAGGAACTGGTCGGTGCGCGATGCGTCGACCGCACGGAACCCGGCCCGGAGCTGGCCCGTTTGGACCTGCACCTCGTTGCCGTCCGGATAGACCTCAGACATCACGACCTCGAGGTTGGCATCGGTCGCAGTGCTGCGCAGCCAGATGTCGAGATGGCCTGGACCGGCCACCGTCATGTCAGAGCTGAGCGGCTCGGTCAGGTACGACAGCCCCATTCCTTGTGCCAGGGGCTGCCAGTTCACGTTGATCGGGGGCTTGACGAAATCCATGGCACTGCTGCTCGAGTAGCTGACCGGGCCGGCGCCGGCATCGAACTGGAACCTGTCAGCCGCGTGCCCGGCCCACGCGGTGTCCGTCAACGAGCCATCGTCACCCAAGTACCACGTCCTGGGAGTGGCCGACGGTGGCGGCCAGGATGGGTAGCTGGCCTCGCCCCTCTGCACGGGGGCGGCTGGAACCGTCGGGTGGCCTGCTCCGTTCTCGAACAGGACACGAACAGAGGGCTCGGCTTCATAGGCAGCCAGGGCCGAGGAGAACGGAGGCGAGAAGCGCTCGTTCTCGAACCCAAGGCCCGGGGCGCCGAACTCGGTCTCGAAGACCGCGGGAGCGAAGAAGCGCACCAGATCGGGGATGTGGGGCACCTCGCGCTTGACATAGAACGAAAGGAACTCGTACCAGCGCCAGAGCACCATTGGCGTGTAGCCGTCGGGGTGGCGGCCGTTGAACACGGTGAACTTCTTCACCGGCGCGTTGTCGAAGTCACCGAGCATCGAAGCGAACTTGGCTCCTGTCTCCTCGTCCTGCCAGGCACCGGTCAGGTACACAGGCACGTCGATGTTGGGAACGAGCCTGGCCAGCCGGCGCTCGTCAGCATCAGCGGGGCGGAACTCGAGCGCCTTGGCGAACTTCTCGAAGTCGGGGTTCTGGCTGCGCAGCTTCACGTTGTCTGCGCAGGTCGTGTCGCCGTTGTTGATCCTCTTGCTGACCCAGCTGTCACCACCGGGCGCGTTCTGCGCGTCGCGTTCAGCAAGCCACTGCTTCGTGAACCCGCCGTTGTACACGCCACCCGGCCACTGCTCGAACCAGGGGTCCTCGATGACTGACAACGGCGTGATGGCAGCCAGGCTCGGCGGCCTGGTCGAGGCGACGAACAGCTGGCTGATCCCGCTGTATGAGAGACCGACCATTCCGACCTTGTGGTTGAGGACCCACGGCTGGCGGGCGATCGACTCGATGACGTCGTATCCGTCGGCGAACTGCGCGGGGTTGAACACGTCGAACACGCCACCACTGCAACCTGATCCACGCATGTTGACAGCCACGCTCGCAAAGCCCAACAGGTCAGCGATGCGGGTTCCGGGTTCTTCGTGATCCGGGTTCGAGGGGCCGTAGCCGGAGTACTCGACGACGGTCGGGTACGGTCCGTTGCCGTAGAGGCCAGATGCGGGGAACCGGACGTTGATGCTGAGCTGCACGCCATCGCGCACCTCGAGGTACTGGTATCCGAGGTTGACCGTATGGCTGTCGTAGAACGAAGCCGGCGGGTGATCTCCGACGGCTTCGACCCCGAACAGATCGGTGACCTCGAGCGGTGACCGGGACTCGTCGGCGATGCGGTACATGCCCGGCTTGAGGGTGTGACCCGCTGTCGTCGGCAGCGGGTTTCCGGCTCCGGTCACGAAGGTGAGGTAGCTGTCAGGCACATAGGCGAAGTTGGCCTGGCCGAGGCTGTCAGCCACCAGCGTGAGCAGGCGCTCGCTCGTGCCGGGCGCCAGCAACGTGAGGTGGTCGCCGGCCCCGGCACCGGTGACGGTCACGACCTGGACCCCGGGGCGGATGGTGAAGGTGGCCGGCACAGCGCCGCTCAGGTCGACCGTGCCGCCCCCCGCTGCTGTCGCCGGTGGCGAGGACATCATCGCCACGGCCCCGGCGAGCAGGGCGAACGCCAGCGCTGAAGCCGTGCGGCGGCTGACCCTGCCGTGGCTGCCTGAGGTGGGCCGAATGGGCATTGGTGATCAGCCTCCGTGGTCTTGGCGGGATCGTCGTGCCGAGGTGCAGATGGTGGCCGGACCCACCATCTGCCGAACGCGGATCACCTCCGAGCCGATGTCACACTAAGGCACGAAATGTATCACCCACTGAAGGGTCCCGCGATCGGTGTCCGCAAGCCCCTCACCGCCTGCCCTTCTTGACCAGCCAGCGGAAGCTCTCGGCCTTCTCGAACGCGGCCTCGCCCGCGA
Organism: Microthrixaceae bacterium; assembly: GCA_023264915.1. Taxonomy (GTDB): domain Bacteria; phylum Actinomycetota; class Acidimicrobiia; order Acidimicrobiales; family Acidimicrobilacustridaceae; genus JACPNV01. Next base: position 5,795 of record JAHFUU010000031.1, read on the forward strand.
GCTGCATGATGCCCGTGGACAGCGTCGGGTAGACATGGATCAGGCCACCAAGCGAGCTGAAGGTCACTCCCTCGCGGATGGCCAGGGTCAGCTCGTGGATCATCTCACCCGCACATGGCGCCAGGACGTGCGCACCGACCACCTTGTTCTTGTGCGTGACCACCACGATGGCACCCGATGTCGTGCCGTCTGCCCGTGCCCGGTCCGAGTGGGTCAGGTCCAGCCTCCACACCTGGACGTCGTCGCCAAGGCGTTCCTCGGCTTCGGTGACGGTCATGCCTGCGTGAGCCAGCTCGGGATCGGTGAAGGTGCACCAGGGGACCGCTTCTGTGGCCCGACCCTTTCCCGGGAAGAACATGTCTCGCACCGCCCTGACGGCTTCATACGCCGCCGAGTGGGTGAAGGTGTACCTGCCGGCGACGTCACCGGCGGCATAGACGCTCGGCACAGACGACCGAAGCCGGTCATCGACCTCGATTCCTTCGGGGCTTACCGCCACACCCGCCTCCTCGAGACCGAGTCCGCCGATCTGGGGCGCACGCCCGTCAACCACCAGCAGCTCGGCCGCACACCAGCGCCGGGACTGGCCATGTTGGCGACCGTGGACCGTCCTGGAGCCGTCCGCCTCGACCGAGACCCGGTCGAGCTCTACTTCCAGCGCCAGATCGACGCCATCTGCCATGAGCACCCGCTCGAGGATCTGGACAAGCTCTGGCTCGTCATGGGGAAGGATCGAAGGCCCGCTCTGCACGGCAGCGGTCCGTACACCGAGGCGCGCAAACGCCTGAGCCATCTCGATCGCGGCAGGCGCAGTGCCGATCACGATGATGCTCTCGGGAGCACGACCCCGGTCAAAGAGGCTCTCACTGGTGAGGTATCCCGCCTCGGCCAGACCAGCGACGGCCGGCACAACAGGGCGGCTGCCGGTGCAAACCAACACGAAACGGGTGTCGAGCATGCGAACTGACCCGTCCGCTGCGGTGACCTCGACACGTTCGGGTCCATCGAGGCGACCCGAGCCGCAGATCAGCTCCACACCCATGTCGCGGAAGCGCTCCGGATCATCGTCAGTCCCGGCGATGTCGAGCTGGATCGAGTGGATCCGCTTGAAAACAAGCCCCGTGTCGATCTCGGGATCGACCGGCTCCAGCCCGAAAGACCGGGCCTGGCGTATCGTATGAGCGACCTTGGCCGAGGCCGACAAGGCCTTCGTGGGCACCCCCCCGGTCCACAAGCTGTTGCCACCGACCCTGCCTCGCTCGATGACCGCGACCTTCACTCCGAGGCCACACGCGAACTCTGCGGCCACCAGGCCCCCCGAGCCCATGCCGATTATCACGAGATCGAAGTTCTCAGCCACGAGCCTCCCGGGGTTCGTCGTCATCGCGTCCTGGCCCGGCCACAACCGTAACTGGGCCGAGCTTCGCCGACGGGGCTCCGCCTCACCCTGCGCGCCACGCCTCCGACGGGATCGTCGACCCTCGCGGGCGGCCTGGGCGCCCACAGAGCTCACTCCGTGGTACCGGAGCGCGCGCTCAGGTAGCGTCCCACGATGCTCATCGGCGACCTTCAAACCCCTGCGCTGGTGGTTGACAAGGGCGCGTTCGAGCGCAACGTCGCCACGATGTCATCCCGCTGGCCCGCTGAGCGGCTCCGGCCCCATGTCAAGGCCTTCAAGTCCACCGACCTGGCCAGGCAGCTCGCCGCGGCTGGCCACCGGGGCTTCTGCTGCGCAACGCCAAGGGAGGTGATCGGCATGGCGGCCGCGGGGCTCGGACATGATCTTCTGCTCGCCAACGAGACCGTTGACGCCGACCGGCTCGCGGCGATGTCGAGATGCTCAGCCCGGGTGACTGTTGCCGTCGACTCCGCCGAGACGATCGCGGCCGCTGCGGCAGCAGGCATCGGCGAGGTGCTCATCGATGTCAACGTGGGCCTGCCCCGATGTGGTTGCGAGGCAGGTGACGCCGGGAGGCTCGCAGATTCTGCGCGAGGCGCGGGCCTCTCGGTCCGCGGGGTCATGGGCTATGAGGGCCACGTCGTGGGCATCGAAGATCGCGTGCAGCGCTCTGAACAGACCCAAGATTGCATGGCGATCCTCAGCGAGGCTCACGGGCAGGTAGGCGGTGATGTCGTCTCTGGCGGTGGGACAGGCACCTGGGACCTCAACAGCTGGGTGACCGAGCTCCAGGCCGGCTCCTTCACGCTTATGGACACCGCCTATGCCAAGCTCGCCCTCGGCTTCGAGCAAGCCGTCGCTGTGGCCGGCACCGTGATATCTGTCAACCGCTCGACCGGTTTCGCCGTCGCGGACGTGGGCCTCAAGGCGTTGGGCATGGATCACGGCAACCCGACCGTGCGCGGTGCCACCGTGTGGTTCTGCTCGGACGAGCACATCACCTTCGGTCCCGAACAGCAGGGATCCCACGGCCCCGGCGATGCTTGGCCCGCGCTGGTCGGAGACCGGGTTCTGGTATGGCCCGCCCACATCGATCCGACGATCTCCCAGCACGAGGCGATGCATGTCACAGACGACCCGCTCCACCACGACGGCGCATCGAACCTGGATGCTGCGATCATCGACCGGTGGGCGGTCGATCTCAGGAGCTGGTGAGGCGATCGGCCAGCGCCCTGAAGGCGCGCCCACGGTGGCTGATGGCGTGCTTGTCCCTCGCGGGCATCTCGGCGAAGGTCCGCCCGTCGCCCTCGTCGGGCACGAACACCGGGTCATAGCCAAAGGCTCCCTCGCCCCGCGGCTCTGGCGCGATCGTCCCCTCGACCACCCCCTCACACAGCACCTCGCGCCCATCTGGGTGGCGCAGCAACGCGACGGTCACGAAGCGAGCTGCACGTGCCTCGGGGCCATGTGCGCCTGCGCGCTCGAGCTCGCGCAGCACCTTGGTGACGTTTTCGGCATATGAAGCATCCGGCCCGGCGAACCGAGCGGCGCGCACCCCAGGCTCGCCACCGAGGGCATCCACCTCGAAACCGGTGTCGTCCGCTATCGCCGGCAGGCCCGTGGCGTCTGCGACGGCGGTCGCCTTCAGCCGCGCGTTGGCCTCGAGCGTGTCTCCGTCCTCGATCACCTCGGGCACCGACGAGGGCCTTGGTGAGAGCTCGAAGCCCTCGCCGAGGATCTCCGCGATCTCGGCGACCTTGTCGGGGTTGGCTGTGGCAAGGACCAGCTGTACCGGGCGCAGGCCGGCTGGTGGGATCGGGTGGCCTTGCACCGAGTCACTCACCTCGCAACGGGTGGCACTGCCACGACGCCACGCTGGAGATCCACGATCTCACCGATGCCCTTGGCCGCGAGGTCGACGAGCTCGTCCAGCTCGCCCCTCGAGAAGGCGACACCCTCAGCGGTGCCCTGCACCTCGACGAACTGGCCAGAGCCGGTCATGACCACGTTCATGTCGACCTCGGCCGTCGAGTCCTCGACGTAGGGCAGGTCGAGCATGCCCTGCCCCCCGATGATGCCAACCGACACTGCACCGCAGAAGTCGGTGAGGGGGTGGTTCTTGATGCCCCCTGCTTTGACGAGCCGCGTGAGAGCGTCGTGCAACGCGAGGTAGCCGCCACAGATCGATGCTGTGCGCGTGCCGCCGTCGGCTTGAAGCACATCGCAGTCGACGATGACCTGCCGCTCGCCCAGCGCGGCCATGTCTGTGACCGCTCGCAGCGATCGGCCGATGAGCCGCTGGATCTCCTGGGTGCGACCCCCCTGCTTGCCCGCAGCAGCCTCGCGGCGGATGCGCTCCGCCGAGGAGCCCGGGAGCATCCCGTACTCGGCGGTCACCCATCCCTTGCCGGTGCCGCGCATCCACCGGGGCACGTCCTCCTCGACCGAGGCCGTGCACACCACCCGTGTCCGACCGAAGGACACGAGACAGGATCCGGTCGCCTGGTCGGTGAAATCATGCTCGAAGGTGATCGGTCTCAGCTCGTCGTTGGCACGTCCGTCGGCTCGCATCGAATCCCTCACTGTCATGTGTTGATGGCTCTGGTCGATAGCCGGTCAGCGGCCTAGAGGTGGAACACCGCGTGCTCGTGGGCTACCTGGACCGGGGAACCATAGGCCGCGGCCCCCTCGGACTGCGACGCCGTACGGTCGATGCCAGGCTGAAGGTGGGTCAGCACCAGCCGACCCACACCCGCCGCTTTGGCCATGGCTCCAGCTTGGCGGGCCGAAAGGTGCAGGAGGCCCTCGGACTCGCCGTCGGCCAGCATCGTCGCCTCGCACAGGGCGAGGTCGATTGCCGGACCGAGCTCGGTGAAGGACCAGCCCGGTCCCGTGTCTGCCGAGTACGCCGCCGCCACACCATCCGCGGACGAGCCAACGCGAACGGCAAGGGTGTCCACGTAGTGGTCGGTTGCCGAGAAGTCCAGATCGAGCCCTCCGATGCGCGCATGCCCCGCGTCGGTGATCTCGTGCCAGTCGATGACCGGATCGAGCTCCCCTATGACAGCAGCTGCCGCCGCGCGGTTCTCGGCTGTGCCATAGACGTTCAAACCTTCAAGACCCAAGGCGTACTTCCAGGCCGTCTCCAGGCCAGTCAGATCGATCCAGTGATCGGCATGGCGATGGCTAAGCACGACCGCGTCGATGTCGGCCAGACCAATGTGGCGCTGGAGGTTTGCCAGCGCCCCAGGCCCGAGGTCCATCACGACGTTCACGCCACCACCTCGGATCAGGTAGCCGCTGCAAGCCTGGCCCGGTCCGGGATAGGACCCGCAGCAACCAAGCACCGTGATGGCCAGGTCAGGCATCGCTCCCACCGAGTGCGGCCCGGCCGATCAGTCCCACGCGCAACCTTCGGCCCGGTCCAGCTCTGGGCCAAGCAGGCGGCGGCCGAGCTCGACGAACCGCGACACATCGCCAGAGGAGAAGAACCGGTGGCTGGATGGGCTTCCCGCATGCGCGGGATGGGAGAGAGCGGGATCGGCGAGCACCGAACGAACGGTGAAGGCAGTCTCGTCAGCGGAGGACACCAGCACGACCTCTCGACCCATCACGTCTGAGATCGTACGGGCAAGGAACGGGTAGTGCGTGCAACCGAGCAACAAGGTGTCGACCTGCGCGTCGACCAGCGGTGCCAGCAACCGCTCGGCCAAGACGTGAACCTGATCGCTGTCGGTCTCGCCACGCTCGACGAACTCGACGAAGCCAGGGCAGGCTGCACAGGTGAGCTTGCAAGACGGGTCGATCTCGGCCACGGCACGCTGGTAGGCGCCTGAGCCGATCGTTCCGACCGTTCCGATCACGCCCACGTTGCCTGTCCGCGTGGCCTGGACCAGGGACCGAACCCCTGGTTCGATGACCCCGATGACGGGGATGTCGAATCCCGATTGCAACTCGTCCAGGGCTGCCGCGGCAGCTGTGTTGCACGCGACCACCAGCACCTTGACGTCGTGTGCGCCGGCCAGGTACCCGCTGATCTGATGCGCGAAACAGCGCACGTCATCGAGGTGCCTCGGCCCGTAGGGGTAGCGGCCCGTGTCGCCCACGTAGACCAGGTCCTCGTCGGGCAGCAGGTCGATGACAGCCCTTGCAACGGTGAGACCGCCGAAGCCGCTGTCGAACATGCCGATCGGGCGCGGATCCACGTACGTGAGCCTACGCGTCCCAGCCCGTGACCCACGAGCACCCGGCACGACCGACGCCACATCTTCCGCCGAGGAGCCGTCGGGGAGTGGGTTACGGTTGGGCCAGTTCCGGTTTGATCCGCGGGAGGGGCCATGCGAATCCTCAGAGCCTGTCCCGAGTGCGGCTCGATGGCGCCC
>JAHFUU010000378.1 GCA_023264915.1 Microthrixaceae bacterium
GGATCTGCTCCTCGGTCTCGATCGCGAGCAGATTGCGGTAGAGCATCGAAGTCGGCGAGACAAGGATCTCTGGCAGGGACATGGTGGGGAACCGGAACGGCAGGCCGCCCGCCTCGAGCACGCCTCTTCGCACCGCCTCGACAAGCTCGGGCATCTGCCGATGGCATGTCGTGTAGTCAGATGAAGTGTCCGCGACACCCACCACGGGTCGGTCGATGTCTTCGTCGTCAAAGCCAGCCGAGGACAGGAAGGCCCGGCGCAAGAACCTGGAGAAGCCGGGGTCCCCGTACGAGGTGAGGTTCCGGTCGAGCAGCGTCACGTCAACCTCATATTGACATACTTGGTGGCGGTGTATGCGGTGACGCCCTCACTCCCGCCCTCGCGACCGAAACCCGATTGCTTGACACCGCCGAAGGGCGCCTCCGCTGTGGCGATGACCAGGTTGTTGACCCCGACCATGCCCACCTCCAAACGCTCGCTGGCCTCGTACGCGGTACGGAGATCCCGAGTGAAGACATAGCCAGCCAGGCCAAATGGGGTCGAGTTGGCCCGCTCGATGACCTCGTCGAGCTCCCCGAACTCGGCAATCGGGGCAAGCGGGCCGAAGGGTTCTTCGCGCATCACAGCCATGGAGTCGTTGGCTCCGCCGATGACTGTTGGCTCATAGAAGAAGCCCTTCCCCGAACCGAGAGGATCGCATCTTCGTCCGCCGACCAGGGTGACCCCCCCGTGGTCGACCGCGTCCGCAACGAGTCGCTCGACCTCACCTATGCGGCGAGCATTGGCGAGCGGACCAACCTCGGTGGTCATGTCCGCGGGATCGCCGACTGTGAGGCGACGCGCCCCTGCGGTGAACTTGGCCGCGAACTCTCCGGCAACCCGTTCGTGCACGAAGAAGCGCGTGGGTGAGATGCACACCTGACCGCAGTTGCGAAACTTGGCGCGCAGGCAGACCTCTACCGCCTGGTCCAGATCGGCATCCGCGAACACCACCACTGGGGCATGACCACCAAGCTCCATGGACACTGGGAGGATCCGCTCAGCAGCCTGGCGCATCACGGCACGCCCAACTGGGACAGAGCCCGGTAGGGAGACCTTGCGGATCGTCGGAGACGAGATGAGCCTTGCACTGGTCGCTGCCGGGTCACCCGTGACCACGTTGAGGACGACGTCCGGCAAGCCTGCGTGCATGCACACGCTGGCGAGGGCCACAAGGGTGCGGGGTGACTCCTCAGCGGGCTTGGCGATCACCGGGCACCCCGCAGCCAGCGCAGGCGCGATCTTGCGAGCCGGAAGCAGCGCTGGGAAGTTCCACGCCGTGAACACGGCCACCGGGCCTACCGGCTCATGCTTGACGAACATCCTGACGTCGGGATCACGAGACTCGATGGTGCGGCCATAGACCCGTCGAGCCTCGTCTGCATACCAGTCGAACTGATCGGCTGTTGCAAGGGACTCGGCTCGGGCTTCGGCCAATGGCTTACCGGTCTCAGCGGATATCACGCGACCAAGATCATCGGCTCGATCACGCACGGAGCCCGCGATCTGTCGCAGGATCACGGTCCGCGACCAGGGGTCAACGCGGCGCCATGACTCCCAGGCACGCTCGGAGGCATGAAGAGCCAGGTCCAGATCCTCGGGTCCAGCCGAAGGCACCGACCCGATGACCGCCTCCGTGGCGGGGTCGATAACTTCGATCACAGCCCCGCTCCCGGCTGTCACCCAAGCGCCGTCTATCAGCATCCGGTCAAGCACCAGATCAAAGGAGCCTGGTGCGTTCACAGCGCTATCTCATGACGGAGAGCCTGGGTTCGATCGACCCAGCTGCCCACGTTCCAGGGACCCCAGGCACCGAGACCGCCGAGGGGATCATCACCCCAGTAGACCGGCACGTGGACCACCGACAAGCCGTCATATGCCATCGCCTGATCGAGGGCATGCTGCAGCTCTTGGATGGTGTCTCCACCCGCGAAGGACTCCACTCCCTCAACCGCGCGTGCCCAAGCAAGGTAGTCAACCCGGACGTGATCTGAGGTCGCGTGGTCATTACCGTCGCCGTATTGGGAGACCTGGAGGGATGAGATCGCACCCATGCGTCGGTTGTCCAGGACGACGATCGTCCCGGTGACACCATGGTGAACGCCGTCGATCAGGATCTGGGGGTTCATCGTGAACGATCCATCCCCGGTGATCGCGACCCCCCTGAACCGTTCGACGGGTGGGCCGATGGCGGTGGCGAGCAGGGCCGAGACAGCGAAGCCCATATAGCTGGCACCGGTCTCGGTGATCGTCTGCCCGAGCCGATCGTCCTCTACGACCTGAAAGCCGTTGGCCTGTACATCCCCGGCGTCGAAGAAGCACACAGCGCCTCGTGATCGTGCGAGGTCTGTGATCGCCTTGATGGTCGCAGGTTGGGTCAGGACCGCCTTGCCCCAGACCGGATCATGAAGCCTGGCCTTGTCGATCCGTTCGGCCTTGAACCGGTCCCATTCGCGCTTCGCGGCCTGACACTGGGCCAGCCACCCAGACGGTTCAAGGGAACCGACAAGGTCTTCCCTGGTGCTCGCAAGCGATCTGAGCTCCCCGACGAGCCGCGACAGGGTCGCCTTGGCATCACCGACGAGAGGGAGCGTGTGCTGGTAATGCATGGCGGCTTCGACGGAGGCGTTCACGTTGATGACCTGACCTACCCTCGGATAGCCCGTGCGAGAGCAGTCGGACTGACAGACAGCTCGCGTGCCCACCGCCAGCAGCAGATCAGCGTTTCCCATGGCGTAGTTGCCACTGATGGACCCTTTGGATCCCCCGACGGTCATGTTGCGGGGGTGGTGATAGGGCAGCAACCCGCTGACGATCGGGCTGGTCACCGCCACGGCGTCGGCAAGATCGAGCAACGCATCCAGCTCTGCCCGGCACGCCCGGGCGCCCCCGCCAACCTTCACGACGACTCGCCCTGCGGCCATGAGAGAAGATGCCGCACGCCGATACGCGCCGTCCTCGTCGCTCGCTGCGCCCAACGGTGGCGGCCCTCCGGCTGGCAGCTCGGCGAGGTTGAAGCCGGCCATGACCGCCGGCTGGACGTTGAGAGGCAGAAGCATGAAGAAAGGGCCCGCTCTGTAGGGATGTTCCACCACGTCGGCGCCCCTGCGGAGCGCGGGCCCCAGTGCAGCGGGGGTGTGCAGCGAGTAGGCGCCGCCGATGGTCGCGCAAAGCCGGTGGAAGAGCCCTTGTTCAGCCTTCGGGACCTGCTGCATGTTCGGTCCCTCGTCCTCGGTGGTCTCGTCCCCGTAGATATGCCAGACGCCGAGCCCGTCCGTGGCCGCCGCCAAGGATCCAGCGAGCGCGTGCAACGCGCCCGGCCCGATCGAGGTGACCACAGCAGCTCGGCGTCCCGTCACCCAGCGGAGAGCCGTGGCGGCGTGGGCTGCCGCTGTCTCGTGGCGAACGCCGTAGGTGCTCGTGACCCCGGCCTGTTCATAGGCGCGCAGCACCTCGCCGAGATCGGTCGAGCCGTGGCCGAGCACGCAGAGGTAATCGCGAACTCCAAGCCGGAGCAGCCCGAGCACCAAGGCCTCCGACACTGACAGGTCCGCGACCTGTGGCACCGTTCCCGCGGATATCGCCTGGTCGAGGCCGCCCGCCGAAGCGATGGCCGCTGCCCGCGCTGCCCGCTCACGCGTCGTCTTCTCGAGCATCTCGCGGGTGGGCACCGGGTCCATGCCGAAGTTGTAACAGACCCGCCCGACCGCTCG
>JAHFUU010000379.1 GCA_023264915.1 Microthrixaceae bacterium
TTCGGCACGATCGCGCCACGAAGGGTGGTGCAAGAGGTCGGTGACACAACCGAGGCTCGAAAGGAGCTCATCCGCCAGATCGCGTGGCGTGACTGGTTTGCGCACCTTCTATATGAGAACACGAAGTTGGCGACCGGACCGATGCAAGAGAAGCTCGATCGCATCAGCTGGGTGAGCTCTCCGGCGGATATCGCACGGTGGAAGGGAGGCTTCACCGGATACCCGATCGTCGACGCGGGGATGCGCGAGCTGCGCCAGACCGGCTTCATGCACAACAGGATCCGGATGATCTGCGCGTCGTTCCTGGTCAAGGACCTGCTTGTCGACTGGAGGATCGGCGAGGCCCACTTCCGCCACCTGCTGGTGGACTTCGACGTGGCTTCCAACGTCGGGAACTGGCAATGGGTCGCCGGGACGGGGCCCGATGCCCATCCGTTTGCACGCGTCCTCAACCCGGTCACCCAGTCTCGTGAGCACGACCCCAACGGCACCTACATCCGCCGCTGGGTGCCCGAGCTCGCCCAGCTCGACAACGTCTCGATCCATGCCCCGTGGGAGGTCCCCAGCGCCGAGCTGTCCAAGGCTGGCATCACCCTCGGCGAGGACTACCCCGAACCCGTCGTCGACCACGGTGAGGCGCGCGAGCGCGCTGTGGCTGCGTTCAAGGCGGCCGACTCGCCGGCCGAGCAGGACGCGGGCCCGGACACCGTTGCAGGCCCCGGCAGCGCCGGTGACGGGGACAGCGACCAAGCACGCGGCAACCAGGCCAGCTGATCGGGCGGGCAGCTGATCAGCCAGCGCCAAGCAAGGCGGCGACCGTCACGCGCACAGCCGCGGTCGACTCGTCGATGCTGCGGCCACTGGTGCGCAGATCGTTCCAGAGCCCCCAGCTCAACACGCTGCCAAGAGCAGAGGAGACCAGGGCTCGCCGCTTGGGTGCCAGGGCAGCAAGCTCAGTGGCGAACACGTCGAAGACCTGTTGCTCGCCGAGGCCGACGAGCGCGTCGCGCGCTGCGCGCAGGCCTTCTGAGAAGGGCTCCTGCAAGAGCGAGGCTGATCGGACCGGGGTGATCCATTCGAGCAACTGGCTCCGCTGAGCCACCAGTGCGTCGATGCGCGCATCAAGCGGGAGGTGGGGGTCGACGGGCTCAACGTGCTCGCTCAGCCGCTCGGCTTCGCGGTCAGCGGCCGATCGGAACAACGACTCGAGGTCACCGAAGTGGTGATAGATGAGACGGAGGGATATCCCGGCGCGATCCGCGATGCGGGTCGCGGTCGGTTGGAGGTCGCCCTCGTGCAGCAGGTCGAGCAGCGCGTCGACGATCGCGGTTCGCGTCCGGATCGCCCGCGCTGCCCGACCGTCGACCGGCACGGCACCGCCGTGGTCGGTTCGGGACCTGCCGGCGCCGCCGGCACCAGCCCCCGCATCAGCAGGTGCGGCCCCTATGCGGCGAACCACGCCTGCATCTGCTGAGCGAACATCATGTCGCCGCCAAGCTTGAGCTTGCCGCTCATGAAGGCCTGCATCCCATCGAGCTTGCCGGAGATGAAGCGCATGAAGTCCGGCAGTGCGAGTCCCAGGGTGAGGCGAGGCGAGTCAGCAGCGCCAGCGGCGACCTTGCAGGTGCCGTCGGCGATCGTCACCGAGAACGAGTGGGTCTTGTCGGGTGTCGTGATGTCCCACTGGATCACCGCGGACTGCCCTGCGGCCTTGTCGGCCTGGAACCGCTCTTCCATCGCTGAGAAGATCTGGCCCAGTATCTCGTCGGTGCCCATGGCCCCCACGAACTGGTTGATCTCGTCGTCGGAGCGCCCCTCGAGAAGCTCGGCCAGTTGGTCCTGGGTTGCGATCGGTGGGTTCTCGTCAGCCATTGCGGTCTCCTCTCGACCTTGTTCATCCGGGCCCGCCCATCTGACGGGTGGGACACTAGCCAAGCATTCGTTGCAGATGATGTGCAACTACATGGCGGAGGAGGCGCCCCAACTGATCCTCGGATCAACAAGCACCTGCCGGCGTTACTGTTGGGGCCGTGGCCAGCAACCGAACAGGGGACGCGCCGCTCGACGATCCCTCGACGGCTCGTGCATCCGCCTCGCCTTCGGTGCGAGGCGGCGGCGGTGCTCGGCGAGCAGGGCAAACGGGAGCCGCTCCCGCTGACAGGCCGATGCGCAGGGCGGTCTCGGCCCAGGACAAGACCCGCCGCCGCGCCGAGCTGCTGGCAGCGGCCAAGGGCGTCTTTGCCGAGCGCGGTTACCAGGGTGCCTCAGTCGCCGAGGTCGCCCGGCGGGCGGGTCTGTCATATGGGGTCGTGTACTGGTACTTCGAGTCCAAAGAGGCGTTGCTGCATGCGCTCATGGAAGCCGAGGAGAAGGCCCTCAGGGATCGCATCGCCGAAGCCGTCGCCGAGGCTTCCTCCAGGGACCTGCGGGTCGTGTTGCGGCACGCTGTCGGGGCGACGTTCTCGTTCTTCGATGACGACCAGGCCTCGGCGTCGCTCCTGTTCCGGGACCCGTCGGCTCTCGGCGCGGACTTCGGCCGGCACCTGCTTGACATCTACGGCCGGTTCATCGGCGACCTGGACTCGGTGATCCGCTCCAACCAGCGGCGGGGTACCGTTCGAGCAGCGCCGCCGCGCCTGGTGGCCTTTGCTGCCGCCGCGTTGATCTCCCAGGTAGCGCTTCGCCGGCTGAGCACCGATGACGGACTCGATCCCGACCGGGCGGCCGAGCTCGTCGTGGACATGCTCTTCGACGGCATCGGCGACCACTGATGCGCGGGTCATCGCTCAGGGTCGCGAGCGCGCACAGCAGTGGCCGGTTGCACGGACCCCTCCGGTGCTGCCGGTGTGCCTCAGCTCAATGACGCATGAGCACATAGATCACGCTGATCGTCATGGCCAGCACGGTTCCCGCCACGGACAGCACGATGACCCACGTCTTGACCTCACCGTCGTCGTCCTCGGGCAGCCTTGACCTGACGCGCTCGAGCAACCGGCGTGCGAACGGTACGTCAGGAGCGAGCAGCGTCAACCCGATGGCGATCGTGAGCCAACCCGGGCCCGGGAAGACGAGCAGGACGATGCCGACGATGACGAGCACGACCCCAGCGACATCACGGGCCAGGCGAACGAGGAGGTGCCGCCGCGCCTCTTCCTCGGTCTCTTCCTCATGACCGGTCTCCATCTCGGTCTCGATGGCCTCTTCGAGGAACTGCTCGTAGATGCTCTCGCGATGGCCCTGGCCCGGTTGCTGATCCGGTGGGTCGTCCTCGCCGGGACGGTCTTGGCTCGGGTCAACCATCCCGGCTCGATCCTCTCGGTGAGCACGGCATGTCGCCGAGCATAGGAGTCCGACGGGCCTTGGGGTTCGGTGCATACGGTGGGCGGGCGCAACACGATCACGGCGGGTGTGCGCGCATGGAATCAGACGGTGGATGGGTCCAAGCGGGCCACATGAGGATCGGGTGGAGCCCCGGTGCAGCTACGGGGTGATGCAACACTTGACGCGATGTTGAGGTTCAGCTCCGAGATCTGCCAGCCGGTTCACGCAGCTGACGGTTCGAGCTTCGGCAAGCTCAGGGACCTCACGGTCAACCTCGACGACGACGAACCGGTCGTGCACAGGTTGGTCGTGCACAAGAGCCGGCACGAGCGATGGCTCATCGGCTGGGAGGCGGTCGAGTCCTTCGAGCACACCCTCGTCCAGCTTCGGTCGGGCCAGGCTCCCGGGCTCGCCGTCGAGCTGACAAGTG
>JAHFUU010000380.1 GCA_023264915.1 Microthrixaceae bacterium
ATGTCTCCCAATCCCCCGACTGCAACGTGTCGCCTGGCCTCGGGCGCCCGGCGAATCGCCCTACTGGTGAGCGACCAGTCGATCCCGCACTGCATGCAGAAAAACGAGGTGACACCGGCAGCCGGGTTGACCTCGGTGACCATCCCGAAGTCGGCGCACTGCGGGCAACGTACCGGAGCACCGAAGTTGAGCTTCGTGCCGGCGGGGTAGTGCCGGAGGCAGCGGGACAGGATTGCCAGCTCCTCAGGAGTGGGTTCTGTCGGTGTCTGCGCCTTCTTCTTCCGACCGAGCATGATCCTGTATACCCACCTTGGTTGACTCTTGCATACACGAACGGGTGATTCGTACGCCGCGTCTGGAACATCGAACCAAACAGCTGACCACCGTATAGGCCGGATTGCCTATTTGTCTTCGAGTTGTATGCAAACTGTGACGGTTCCTCAGGTTTGCGCCATGGCCCTGGACGGGCCTGGGGACAGCCCGCCGGCGGTCTCCTGCCGCGGCTCTGGATCAGTCAGCGGTAGCGGAAGTAGCGCCGAGCCGCCAACAGCGATCCGGCTGCGATACCGAGCCCGACCACCACGACAGCCAGGATGACCAGGCTGCCGCCGTCGGCGGGCAACAGAGCCACGGGCGCGGACTGGCTGCTTTCAGCTTGCAGGTGCGTGGGTGCCGGATCCGTGAAGCTCGGAGACCAGTCCTTGTGTGTGCCCCCTGGAAGCTCGACATCCATCCTCAGCTTGAACATGTCCCTGACAGGCCTGCCCTCGGCCTGTTCGACCGCGGCGATGTTCCCGCCGAACATGTCGCCGTTGAGCACTGGGGCCAGGGTCGGATCACCGAAGCCGTCCAGGCCCTTGGTCAGGTCGACGGTGCCCGAGTAAGACCACGCCGTCTTGCCGATCGAGGATTCCTTGCGCATGGAGAAGTCACGGAACGGGCCGGCCGGACCTGTCAGCTGCCGAAGCGTCTCGGTCCCCTCTTCGAGGGTCGAGAAGGGCTTGGTGGCTCGATACCAGGTGAGGCCATCGGCCTCGCGGCTGGGTGGGGAGAACTGCAATCCCGCCGCCTTCATGTCATCGACGGAGATCGCGTTCTCGGGGTTGCCGAGGCGTGCCAGCGCTTTGTCGTCAAAGCCAGCCGCCACGGTGACCGCCCCGGATCCGTCCTCGTTGACCTTGGTCGTGACTCCGACGTCGACCTGGCAGGCGGTGCACACCGCAGCGGTGGCAACTGCCAACAGGAGGGCCAGCCGGGCCCGTATCCCGAGCCGCCGAGTCTGGCCGGCGTCGCGCCCCGCGAGGTGCGAGCTGGGATCTCGTCCGGTCAGAGCACGACCTGTAGCCATCTGGGCGAACTTAGCCGCCACGAACTTGCCCGCTGACGGCATCGCCGACCGCGCCTGGGGCTCCTGGCCCACCGAAACAGTACGAACAGCCCACTGACACGGGCGCAGGCATCAGTTACGGTCAGAAGGTTCCTGTCCGACTGAGCCCCTGCACACAGCGGGGGCTCAGTCGATTTTCGGGCCCTGCCTCACTCGGCGCCTTCGCCCCCACCCTCGGGTAGAGGGCTGCCGGCACCAGCAAGCTGCATCGAAGGCGGCTCGAAGCCCTCGACTGCCCGGAACGTGATCTCGCGCTCGCCCGTCTCGGGGTCGTCCTCGGCGTCGACGATGATCGTCTCGCCGGCCCGGAACTCTTTCCATAGGAGCCGTTCGGACAACGGGTCCTCGACGTTGCGCTGGATCGCCCGGCGGAGCGGCCGGGCCCCCAGAGTCGGGTCGTATCCCCGCTTGGCAAGGAGGTCCTTGGCAGCCTCGGTGAGCTCGAGGCCGAGGCCTTGGCCTTCGAGCTGCGTGACGACACGCCTGATCATCAGGTCGACGATCTGGGTGATCTCTTGCTGGGTCAGCTCGTGGAAGACGATCGTGTCGTCGATCCGGTTCAAGAACTCGGGACGGAAGTGCTGCTTGAGGGCGTCGTGCACCTTCTCTTTCATCTTCTCGTACGAGACGGCCTCGTCGGCCTTTCCGAAGCCGACGTTGCCCTTGCGCAACTCGGCAGTGCCGAGGTTGGAGGTCATGATGAGCACGGTGTTGCGGAAGTCGACTGAGCGCCCCTGGGAGTCGGTGAGCCGCCCCTCTTCGAGGATCTGCAAGAGGGTGTTGAAGACATCCGGGTGGGCCTTCTCGATCTCGTCGAAGAGCACGACTGAGAACGGCTTGCGCCGGACGGCTTCGGTGAGCTGGCCACCTTCTTCGTAGCCGACATAGCCAGGAGGCGAGCCGACCAGCCGTGACACCGTGTGCTTCTCCATGTACTCGGACATGTCGAGCTGGATGAGTGCCTGCTCGTCGCCGAAGAGGAACTCGGCGAGTGTCTTGGCCAGCTCGGTCTTGCCGACGCCGGTCGGGCCCAGGAAGATGAACGACCCGCCTGGGCGTTTTGGATCCTTGAGCCCCGCACGCGTGCGCCGGATGGCCTGCGAGACAGCCCTGATCGCGTCTTCCTGGCCGATGACGCGCTTGTGCAGCTCGTCCTCCATCCGCAACAGCTTCGCTGTCTCTTCCTCGGTGAGCTTGTAGACGGGGATGCCGGTCCAGATCGACAGGACCTCTGCGATCGCCTCTTCGTCGACCTCGTCGAACAGGTCGACACCGGAAGCCTTGATCTCAGCTTCCTTGTCTTCTTTTGCGGCGAGCAGCTCTTTCTCCTTGTCGCGGAGCCTGCCGGCCTCTTCGAACCGCTGGGCCTCGACGGCCTCTTTCTTTTGCTGCTGGACCTCAGAGATCTGGTTCTCGAGCTCCTTGTAGTCAGGTGGGGTCTCCATCCGCTTGATCCGCAGCCTCGAGCCCGCCTCGTCGATGAGGTCGATGGCCTTGTCGGGGAGGTGACGGTCAGAGATGTAGCGATCTGCCAGGTTCGCGGACGCGACCAAGGCCTGATCGGTGATGGTTACCCGGTGGTGGGCCTCGTAGCGGTCGCGCAGCCCCTTGAGGATCTCGATGGTGTGAGCGACCGAGGGCTCTTCGACCTTGACCTGCTGGAAGCGCCGCTCGAGCGCCGCGTCCTTCTCGAGGTGCTTGCGGTACTCGTCGAGGGTGGTGGCACCTATGGTCTGCAGCTCGCCACGGGCCAGCATCGGTTTGAGGATCGACGCGGCGTCGATGGCGCCCTCGGCCGCACCCGCACCCACGAGGGTGTGGAGCTCGTCTATGAACAAGATGATGTCGCCGCGGGTCTTGATCTCCTTGAGGACCTTCTTGAGACGTTCTTCGAAGTCGCCCCGGTAGCGGGACCCTGCGACCAGCGCCCCGAGGTCGAGCGTGTAGAGCTGCTTGCTCTTCAGGGTCTCGGGCACGGTGTCAGCGGCGATCATCTGGGCCAGGCCCTCGACGATGGCTGTCTTGCCGACGCCCGGCTCGCCCACGAGCACCGGGTTGTTCTTCTGGCGACGCGAGAGGATCTGCATCACCCGCTCGGTCTCGCGCTCGCGGCCGATGACCGGATCGAGCTTCTTCTCGCGTGCCAGCTGGGTGAGGTTGCGCCCGAACTGGTCGAGCACGAGAGAGCCGCTCGGGCTCTCCTGGCCCGAGCCGCCAGTTGTTGCGCCTGCCTTCTCGGGTGCCCCGCCACCGGTGTTGGGGTAGCCCGACAGCAGCTGGATCACTTGCTGGCGCACACGGGACAGATCTGCACCGAGCTTCACGAGCACCTGTGCGGCAACGCCCTCTCCTTCACGGATCAG
>JAHFUU010000381.1 GCA_023264915.1 Microthrixaceae bacterium
TACTGGTCAAGCCTCCCAGACCAAGCCTCCCGGACCAAGCCTCCCGGACCAAGCCCTTGGTAGTCCTAGGTGTCGAGTCTCACGCCGACCCGGGTTCTGCCAGATCACCCGAGACCACCCATGGGTGCCATGTCAGCGCACGTCGATCATGGCGACGCCTTCAGGCCGATCACGGCCCGTCATCCTTGGTGGCAGCGTCTGGGTGCGTAGTGGCGCCGGGGCCGGGGCCCACACTGGGGCCGGCACTGGAGCCGGGGCCCTCACCGTCGCCCGGCGGCCCCTCGGTGCTGCGCGCCGGATCGATGCCGCCGATCAGGTAGAAGGCCACCAGAGCCATCAGCGAGAGGCCCACGATCACCTCGGCCCAGAAGAACGCGGCGTAGTCCAGGTAGACGCCGACCGGAGGGTTTCCCGGGGCGGTGGCCCTGAAGCTGGCGAATGCGAACAGCATGGTCGCGAGCCATGCGAGGTGGCGGGACTCCCATTCGCGGAGGCTCAGCACGACAAGAGCCGTGACGCTCAGCACGGCGAAGGCGAGCAGCCAGTACAGCGCCATCATGATGCAGGCCCATCCCACGACCGGTCCCTTGCGCGTGACCACCAGATGCATGTCGACCTGGTTCGGGCGAACCTCGAAGTTGCCGTCGACGTCGTAGCCGACCGAGGAGTCGACCCCGGTGATGCTCATGGGCTCGGGGGCTGCGCCGGCGTCCCCGGCGCGGCCGCGCACCGCACTGATCGAGATGCCCGCGCGGTAGGTGTCGAACGGGTACGCCGCGATGTCTCCCGTGAGGAAGGGCACCTCGACCGGAGCTTCCTCGGCACTGGAGCCGACCCGCAAGGTGACTTGCGCGCCGCTCTCGACCCTCGCGACAACGACGAGGCCTTCCGGTGGCTGGAGGCCTTCGACCGGTGATGCAGAGATCCGGACCTTCATGAAGCCTCGTGCCGCCTCGACCGAGTCGACCATCAGGTGCACCTTGACCGCCGCATCAGGCTGCAAGCTCGACCCAACCACGGCCTCCTGGTCGACGCGTGGCACCAGCAGCACGACTGCCAGGGCCACGGCGGCCATCAGTGCGGCTATCGCACCGAACACCGTTCGTGACCGGACTGGGCGGCGCGGGCTCACGCGGCGAGCCTAGGAGAAAGCTCCCCTTGCCCGAGTGACTCGGGTTTCGGCGAGCACACGGGCGGCGACGCTATCCACCAGGACCGTGAGTGAGGATCACCCCATAGCCAGGCTCGAGTGGTCGAACTGGCTCACGCCGCAACACCCATCTCCGGCAGCGCACGTCAAGGATCGATGCCTGCCCGGCACACCCTGGCCGGCACACCCTGGCCGGCACACCCTGCCCGGCACACCCTGGCCGGCACACCCTGGCCGGCACACCCTGGCCGGCACACCCTGGCCGGCACACCCGGCTCGGCCGGCTTCGCGACTGCTGGCATACCGCTGTCGATCGGGCCCGACCCCGGCCGGGCCAGCGTGCAAGCCAACGGTCGCGGTTTGGGCGAGACTGTGCCCGTGCCTGCCACCCACCCACTCCCCCTTCGCCGTGTCGCCTTTGACTACCCAGACGACTGGACAGCCAACTGGATCCCGGCCAAGCCCGAGTTCGCCTACGCCGCCAACAGCGTCTCGCTGCTCATGCCCTTTGCCGAGCCGCTGTTCATCAAGGCGTGCAACGCGTACCTCCCGGAGCTGGACCCCCCACTGCGAGAGCGCACCGTCGACTTCGCGCGCCAGGAGACCCAGCACTACACGCAGCACTCCAAGGTCAACAAGATGCTCGAGGAGCAGTACCCGGGCCTGGTCCGCGTAGAACGCTGGATGGATCGAACCGCCAGATGGGTGTGGAACAAGCGCAGCCACCGTTTCGCCCTCGCCTTCTCCGCGGGCGGCGAGACCACCGCCTACGGGGTCGCTCGCTGGGCCGAGAAGCACATGGGTGAGCTCTTCGACGGGGCCGATCCCGTCACCACGACCCTGTTCATGTGGCACCTGGCTGAAGAGGTCGAGCACAAGTCCGCGTGCTGGGACGTCTACGAGGCCGTCGACGGCTCCAGGCTCCGCTACGCGTGGGCCATGGTCGTCGGCATGCTGATGCTCGGCTGGTTCACCTGGCTCGGCACCTTCGTGATGCTCTGGCAGGATCACCGGTTCTTCCGCCCGGTCACCTGGTTCCGGATGGTGCGGTGGTCACTCAGCCTCGCCTTCGATCTCATCCCGACGATGGTGATCTCGGCCACCCCCCACCATCACCCGAACCAGTTCACCGATCCCCTCTACCTGACCACGTTCCTCTCCCAGTTCGACTCCGAGACCGGCACCATGCCCCTCTGGCAGGGACCGACCATCGACGTGGGCGACGCCGGCGCCGACGAGCCCCAATAGGGCCCGCTGTCCTGACCGCTGTCGTCGACCTGACGCGCCGTCGACCTGACGCGCCGTCGACCTGACGCGCCGGCGACCTGCGAGCTCGGTCAGCTACCAGAGTCCCGGACGGCCGCGGCTTCGAGCTGGCCCCGGTGGCCCGCGACGACCTCGAAGGTCACCCTTCGGCCCTCGTCGATGCTGCGGGTCCCGTCGGCGATCGCCGTGCAGTGGAAGAAGTAGGCAGTCCCGTCGTCGGCGACGACGCTGCCGTATCCCTTGTGGTCGTCGAAGCTCTCGACGGTACCGGTCCGCGTGGAACCCAGAGGAGGCGACGCGCCGGCCTGGCCTGTCATGTCGGCACACCGACGCGGTCGACCGGCTCGGTCATCCGACGATCTTCGATATCGGGAGCTCGATGATGCCAGTGGCACCGACGTCCACCAGCGCGGGGATGAGCGTGTTGATGCCTTCCTTGGCGACCACCGTCTCAACCGCGTAGCCCGCTCCGCCATAGAGCTCGTTGACCGTCGGCGTCTTCAGGGCCGGCAGCAGGTCGATGACCCTGTCGAGGTTCTCACCACTCACGTTGAGCTTCACGAGCACCTTGCCGCGGGCCACGAGCACACCTTCGAGCAGGGTCTTGATCTGGCCCATGGCGTGAGCCTTGGCCGGGTCGGCGTGGGACACCTCGTTGGCGATCAGCTCGGTGTAGGACTCGAGGACGATGTCGATGACCTTCAGCCCCGCCGCCCTCAGCGCCCTGCCGGTCTCGGTGATGTCGACGACGCAGTCGACTATGTCCGGCACCTTCGCCTCGGTCGCGCCATATGACAGCCGCACGTCAGCGTCGACCCCATGGTCCGCGAAGTACCGCTTGGTCAGCTCGGGGTACTCGCTGGACACGCGCACGCCGTCGGGCAGGTCAGCGACCGAGTCGAACGGCGAGTCGTTCGGGACGGCCACCACGACCCGGATCGGGTTCGACGTCGCCTTGGAGTACTTGAGCTCGCCCAGCGACCTCACCTCGGCTCCGGTCTCCTCGACCCAGTCACGCCCGGTGATGCCCAGGTCGAACAGCCCGTCGGCGACATAGGTCGGGATCTCCTGGGGGCGAAGGATCCGGACCGACTCGATCCGGGGATCGGCCACCGAGGCCTTGTAGTCGACAGCCGAGTCACGCCTGACCCGCAGGTCGGCCGCCTCGAACAGATCCAGGGTGGCCTTCTCGAGGGAGCCTTTGGGAAGTACGAGCCGCAGCATCGCTGAGAAGGTAGCCGCCGGCAACCCGACGATCCGAACCGGATCCGCAGGTCAGATGTCGGCGCTGATCCGTCGCAGAAGGTCAGCCATCTCGACCGCTACGTG
>JAHFUU010000032.1:0-4566 GCA_023264915.1 Microthrixaceae bacterium
CAGTGTTCAGCCAGAATGTCCAGCTACTCTCGCGCGATGGGACTGCTGTCCGACCAGAAGCTCCAGCGGCGGGACCGGATACTTGAAGCTGCTCGCCGCCTGATCGCAGAGAAGGGTTACGACGGGATGACGATGCGGGACCTTGCCGAGGCCAGCGGTGTTTCCGTCCCGACCATCTACAACCTCTGCGGCGCGAAGAACGAGCTCCTGTTCGCCGCAGTTGCCGGCGAGGTGGACGGAGCGATCGACAGGCTCGGTCACAACGGTGCAGGGCACAGGTCCCGCCGAGGTCGTGCCGCAGACGCAGCTCCGGGATCACCATCTGGATCACCACAACCGCGGTACGGGGCAGGATCCAGGACAGGAGCACGATCGGCATCGCTTCGCCGCCTGATCGGTCTGTTGGGAATCGGCCATGAGGAGATATCCAAGCGCCCCGAGTACTACCGAGCCTTGCTGATCGCTGCCAGCAGCTCCGAAGGAGCCCGTGAACCCCTTGTGGCCATCTGGGCCCGGCTGGGCGACGAGTTCGTCTCTGCGCTCCGCGAGATGCAGTCCCGTGGCGACCTCGAGGGCTGGGTCGACGCAAGCTCATTGGCGCAGCGGCTTCGGTCGATCTGCATATGGGCCGCCATCGAGTGGAGTGCGGGCGCGATCAGCACCCAAGAAGTCCTCTCGACCACTCAATACGACGCGGGCCTGGCACTTCTCGGTGTGACCCGAGGGCAAGCCCGGGCGACCATCGAGCAGATGGTCAAGGCCGAGCAAGGAGTCCGCGTGCACGACAGCGACGCCCTCCCTTCGTAGCCCGACCACAGGACCAGTTCGCACGGCTCAGCCTGGATCCACCAGGAGGCCAGGTGCTTTCGCCTCAGTGGGTCAGGCGAGCAGCGAGCAGCACCTTGGGACCGCGACAAGAATGCGGCCATGAACTTGTTCGGCAGTGACCGCCCAATGGAGCTAGCACCGGCCTCGGTTCGTGACTATCGCGAGCTTGCCCGTCGACGCCTCCCCCGCCAGCTCTTCGACTACATCGACGGTGGGGCTTATGAGGAAACGACCATGGAAGCCAACGAGTCCGAGCTTCGCCACATCCAATTGCGCCAGCGCGTGATGCGCGACGTATCGGTGCGCAACATGTCAACCGAGGTGCTGGGCCAGGAGCTGGCGATGCCGGTGGCACTCGCACCCGTGGGACTTGGCGGCATGTTCGCCCGCCGAGCCGAGGTGCAGGCAGCTCGAGCTGCCGAACGCTTCGGAATCCCCTTCTGTGAGTCGACGGTGTCGATCTGCAGCATCGAAGAGGTCGCCGAGGCAACCACCCAGCCTTTCTGGTACCAGCTCTATGTCATGGTCGACCGCTCCTTCGCTGAGGACCTCATGCAACGAGCTGCCGCGGCCGGCTGTCCCGTTCTCGTGCTGACAGTCGACCTGGCTGTCGTGGGTGCACGCTACCGCGACACTCGCAACGGGATGAGCGGCAAGCTGCCACCGGCCAAGAAGGTGCTCCGCGCCCTCGATCTGGTGAGCCATCCGGCCTGGGTGCGCGACGTGGCGATCGGTGGACGGCCCCTCACCTTCGGCAACCTGACCAAAGCGGTGCCAGGCGCTTCGAGCCCATACGCGTTCCGCCAGTGGGTCGACTCGCAGTTCGACCCAAGCGTCACGTGGGACGACCTCGCGTGGGTGCGCAAGCACTGGAATGGCAAGCTCGTGCTCAAGGGCATCCTCGATGCGGAGGACGCTCGCAAAGCCGTCGACCACGGAGCCGACGGCGTGATCGTGTCGAACCACGGGGGCCGCCAACTTGACGATGTCCCCGCCACCGCCAGTGCCCTTCCCGCCGTGGTTGAGGCCATCGGCGACCAGGCCCCAGTCCTGGTCGACGGCGGCATTCGAAGCGGTTTGGATGTTGTCAAGGCACTGGCACTCGGTGCCAAGGCTTGCCTCATCGGCCGTGCCTGGGCCTACGCGGCCGCCGCACGCGGTGAGGTCGGTGTGAAGCACGTCCTGGCCATCATCCGAAACGAGATGCAGGTAGCGATGGGTCTAACGGGTGTCACCGACGTCGCCGACCTGGATCGGTCGGCACTCGTGAACGAGTCTGCCTGAATGCCCACCGACTGAGCCTCGATCCCGGCGACTGGCAGGGATGGTCGAGCGCCCTTGGGTGCCCCAAGAGATGAGCGGGCGCAGATCTTATCCCGATCACACGGCTCGTCGGGGCAGGGGCGAAGCCCCGCTTGCAGCCCCAAGAGCTGATCTGCGTGAAGCGCGAGTCATCCCTGGCCGAGGCAAGCTCGAAGATGCCGGGGGGCAGCGCAACAGGCCACCAAGGCGCATCTTCGGGCTTGCCCGTGCGAACCGTGAGCGGCAGCGAGCGGGCCTCGCACGGAACCAGGTGTGAGCGCCGACGGCGCCCCAAGAGTGAGCGGTCGCGGATCCCTATCCCGATCACACGGCTCGTCGGGGCAGGGGCGAAGCCCCGCTAGTCTCGAGTGGTTCTCAGAGCTCGCTCTTCACTGGTCGGCCAGGACGTACGCCCTTCTGCGGCCCCGATGGGTTCAGGACTACCTGGCCCGCAACGAGAACCCACTTGACGCCTTCGGCCATCTGGTCAGGGGCGTCGATCGTCGCCTTGTCGGTCACTGTCGCCGGATCGAACAGAGTCAGGTCGGCGTCTGCTCCGACCTGCAAACGACCCTTGCGCCGCATGGCTGGAGACTTGGCCTCGAGGCGGCGGGCCGGCAGGATCGTCATCTTCGCCAGCGCCTCGTTGAGGCTGAGCACGCCCTTCTCTCGCACGTATCGGCCAAGGACGCGCGTGAAGGTCCCCGCCGCGCGTGGATGGTTGTTCGGCCGCCCACCTGCCCGCGGAACCAAGATGGCGTCGCTACCAAGCATGATCCAGGGAACCTTCAGCGCGGTGATGATGTCCTCCTCAGGTATCGCGTATGCCGCCACGAGCAGGTTCTGTTGCTGGGCGCGGGCGAAGGACTGCTGGTTCAGACGCTCACCCGTGCCCGGAACCACCAGATCCGAGTAGGTGATCTTGAAACGTTGCTGCCAGCCAGGTGCGAAGCGGTTCGATCCAGCTGTCGTTGCCCAGAACTCATACGGGTAGATGCAGGCAGTGACATCGACACCTTCGGCTCTGGCCTTCTCGAGGGTGGCGATCGACTGGGGCATCGTGTGGGTCCCACCGGTCGAGTTGATGTGCTCGACGTGCACGGCGACACCGGTCTCGCGCGCCACTTGAAGGATCTCGGCGATCGCCGTCGCGTTGTCATGGGGTGACCCGTCCGCGCCCCGCTCGTCCGGGGAGGAGTAACGGAGATGCCAGAAGAACGGCAGGCCGAGCTTGGATGCGACGGCTCCCATCTTGGTGAGCTCAGAGGTTGGCACCAACGGGTTGTACTCGGGCTCACAGTCCACACCCAGCCAGCCCTTGTGCAGGTCCTGTTCGAGCTGGCCTAGATACCGATCCATCTGGGTCGCAGTCAGGGGGGCCGACGGATAGTGGTCGACCTCGTGGCGCATATGGTTGTTCTCGAACGCGCCGCCGTAGTTGACCGGAGGGACCGGCTCACCGTTGCCGTATCGAGTGAAGAAATGGGGTGGCTCATCCTTGAGACCGTGCATGCCCAAGTTGGTGGTCACGCCATCGCCGATCTTGAACCAGGATCCGAGATCGTTGGGCTCATATGAGAGGCAATCGATGAAGCCGGGAGAAACCACGAGGCCGGCAGCATCGATGGTCTCCTTGCCCGTGAGCGCTTCGATACTGATCGATCGGACGGAGCCGCCGGAGATCCCGACGTTGGCCACGCCGTCGTATCCCGAAGCGGGGTCGATCACGCGCCCGCCAGCAATCACGCGGTCGAAGACAAACCCTGCGGGCGCCGGCTGAGCACCCTCCATCGTCGGGGGAACCCCCGGGGGTGGTGCCACGTTCGAGGAAACCGTCACGCCTGTGGGTGCCGGCTGCATTCCTATCTCTGCCCTGGATGCCGGGGCCGCCGGCGGCGGAACGCCTTGCTCGTCGCCCCCTCGGGAGCATGCAGCCAACGCCTGCCCCGCCACGGCTGTCACCCCTAGCGCCGCACCCGACGCGATGAACCGACGCCGGCTCAGCCAGTGAGAACCTTCGCCAGCAGGTTGGCCCCCATCCACGACCGGTGCGCCGCCAGCAGAGGGTGGCTGTTCGGCGTCCTGGGAGGTCATCTTGGCGGCCGGGTCCGAACGTGAGCCCCTCGAGCCAGGCAATTCAGGTGGAACCATCGCGACGAATCGTATTCGCCCCGACGAGCGTCGCCGAGGCACCCGCAAGCCGGTCGGCGTCAGGGTCCCGGAGTTGCCGATCTGGAGCTGTGGGCACCCGCCAAGGGCCAGTGCGCCAGGGCCGCCCCTGACCGCTCGGCGAGGTGTTTGTGATCCAGAGCTCGACGGAGGAGACTGGCCAGATGGCCGAGCTCACACAACCACTCGACTTGTCGGGCCACGGCGCAGCCCCACCGAGGACCGCGGCCCGCGGTGCGAGCGCCAAGGGCACTCCGAGAAGCTGAG
>JAHFUU010000032.1:4576-11526 GCA_023264915.1 Microthrixaceae bacterium
GGCGCAGCCCCCCTTCGGGATCCCGCAGACCTGACGGGTGATCAACCAACCGGACATCCCCTGACGGATGTCCCCAACCATCGTCCCGATGACGACTTCGAGCCGTGGCCCGAGCGGCTCGACCTGCTAGAGCGAATCGCTACCGAGGCCGCCCGCCGCCTTGGCTGTGAGATCGTCGACACACCTTCGCTCGGCTTCCAGGGAGGATCCATCGGTTACCCGACCACCAGCGACCAGTGGCTGAGTGTCCGCGTGACCCCTCTGCGGGGCGATGACTACCTTGCCGTGCGCGAGCGCATTCGGCTGGCCGATCGGATCGTGCCCTCTTCAGTCCCGCGCCCCCATGAGATCGCCTCGGTGATCTTCTCGGTCGAAGGTGACAGCGTGTTCGCCTCCTTGAACCCGCTCGCACCGGGCCGAGCAGCTAGCCGGTACCCCTGCCTGGTCGAGGACGACCCCCTCATCACCGAGCAGCTCGTGACGAAGCTCCGCGATTGCCTCGAGACGCTGTCGAGGATCCGGCAAGCCCCACCGCACAGCCAGACCCTGCATGCTCGCTTCGGCAAGTGGGTCCGGGAGGACTGCAACATCGACACGAGCCTCAGCGTCGACAAGTTCGTCACCGGCCATGGCGACTTCCACTGGGGCAACTTCCGGCTCCCCGAGCTCCAGATCGTCGACTGGGAGTACTGGGGAAGGGTCCCCCACGGCTATGACGCCGCCCAACTCCTGGTCATGTCCTTGGCCGTCGAGCGCGTGGCCAACCTCGTCGAGGAAGTGTTCTCCACCGAGCTGGCATCGACCGACGCACAGCGGAGCCTTGCACTGTGGTGCCACGTCGTCTTGCTGTCACGCAGATACGAGGGGGCCTTCGGGAAGCTTGCCCCTTTGGTGATCAGGTTCATGATCGAGGAGCTTGGGATCGAGCCCTCACCTCGGGAGCTGGGAGGTCCTCCGTGGCAGCGATGACGGTGATACCGTGCCGCCCCAAGGCCAAACGGACTCCACCGACCTCACATCAACGAGAGAAGTAGCAGGGCGATGCGCTACAGGGTCATAGACGGCAAGCTTCACAAGGTTGAAGAAGAAGCGGCCAAGCCCCTCACGACGTTCTCGCGCCGCAAGTTCATAGGCGGATCCTTCCTGGCAGTGGGCGCCACCGCATTGACCGCCTGCGGGCTGCCTGGCTTCTCCGATGGCCCCACGGCCAGCGGGAGCCGTAGCGGGAGCCGTGCCGGAGGCGGTGGCATCGTCGGCGGTGGGGGATGGTTCGGCGGCGGTGGTAGTGGAGGAAGAAGCGGGGGCGGCGGAAGCTGAAGCGGCAAGCCTTTCCCAAGCGTTCTTCGTGGCGCGAGCGGGTGGTCGAGAACGGCTTGATCTACCTCCCAACCGAGCTTCCCGACGGCACGACCCGCGACTACTGGAACGAGGGGGTGGCTTACACCTTTGAGATCGGGGAGATCCAAGCCATCGAGGAGGCTGTCAGTGAGCTGCACGAGATGCACGGCGCGGCAGCTCAGCACATCCTCGATCACGGGTTGACGGGCAAGCTGGCGATACCGGACTGGTGCGTGCCGGCAATCGAATCGAGCTGGAACAACCAGCTGCCGACCGTTTACGGGCGCTTCGATCTCGCCTATGACGGTGAGCAGTTGAAGCTGCTCGAGTACAACGCGGACACGCCGACCGCCCTGTTCGAGTCAGCCTTCGTCCAGATGGCGTGGCTTCATGATGTTGTTGACTCGTTGCCTGTTGAGGTGGACCAGTGGAACATGCTCGATGATGCCCTTGTCGCCACATGGACCGAGCTGAAGGAGCGACTCA
The DNA here is from genome assembly GCA_023264915.1 of Microthrixaceae bacterium. Lineage (GTDB taxonomy): Bacteria > Actinomycetota > Acidimicrobiia > Acidimicrobiales > Acidimicrobilacustridaceae > JACPNV01. The sequence continues at coordinate 6,401 of JAHFUU010000032.1, forward strand.
GATCGGATGTCGTGCACTTCGCGTACATGGACGAGCCGACTGGCGAGGACGTGATGAACACCTCGTACCTGGCCACGACAGCGGCCCGAGCGGGACTAGAGACGGTGCTCCTCGAGTTCGCGACGCTCGACCTTGACGCCGACGGGAGGGTGATCGACGCCACCGGCAGCCCAGTCACCACGATATTCAAGCTCTACCCCTGGGAATGGATGACAAGCCTTCCGGCAGCCGAGCTCATCTTGTCCAGCGTCCTTGACCGTTCGATCACCTGGATCGAACCGCCATACAAGATGCTTTGGTCCAACAAGGGCGTGCTCCCCATCCTGTGGGAGCTGTTCCCGGAGCATCCCTTGCTCTTGCCGGCCTTCTTCGACGATCCCAACGGCATGAAGGACTACGTACGCAAGCCTCTGCTCTCACGCGAGGGATCGAACATCACGATCGTGCGCCACGGGTCCGAGGTGCTCGCCCTCGAAGGGCCTTACGGGCAAGAAGGCTTCGTATGCCAGCAGTACGTGGACATCCCTACCTTCGCAACCGCCGACGGCCGTGCCACGCCCTGCTTGGGCGCTTGGCTGGTAGCGGGCGTACCCGCGGGACTGGCGGTACGCGAGTCATATGGACCGATCACCGACAACCTCTCTCGATTCACCCCTCATCTGGTTCAATGATGATTGCAAACAGTCGGAACCTTTCTCCTCTGGACGTACACCTGTTCGTATCAAGCCCGGGTGGACCGCCTCTGATGAAGAAAAGAGGGCGCCGGAGCCTTTGCGCTGCCCCCAATCAGAGTTATAGTGAAGGCCTCTATCCGAAGGTGCACGACTGAGGGGGTTCCGCGAGAGCGGGGCCTCCTCGTCATTTCTGGACCTTCATGAGCGAATCGATCTCGCCAAAGGGCAGAGCTGCCGATCACACCGGGGAGTCAACCTCGAAGAGCCCGAAGCCCGCTGGCGGTCAACCAAGCCGGCAGGGTACAAGCGGGTCACTGGCATACCTGCCTGGTACCGCGTTCGGGTAGCTTGTTGAGATGGCTGATCAGGCCCAGTTCGCGGATCAGGCGATGCCCCTCATGGGCTCGCTGTACTCCGCGGCGCTCCGCATGACGCGGAACCCAGCCGATGCCGAGGACCTGGTGCAAGAGACTTACCTTCGCGCCTATCGGGGCTTCCCCAACTTCGAGGAGGGTACGAACCTCAAGGCATGGCTCTACCGGATCCTCACGAACACCTTCATCAACACCTACAGGGCGAAGCAGCGGCGGCCAGACGAAACCGAGCTGGACGAGGGTGAGAACCTCTTCCTCTACCGACGCTTGGGAGGGCTCGAAGCTGCCACCGCGGGCCGAAGCGCTGAGGACGAGTTGATGGATTGGTTCACCGACGGACAGGTGAAACAGGCCGTCGAGAGCCTGCCGGAGAACTTCCGCCTGCCGGTGCTCTTGGCCGACGTGGAAGGCTTCTCGTACAAGGAGATCGCGGAGATCCTCGAGGTCCCCATCGGCACAGTCATGAGCCGACTCCATCGAGGAAGAAAGGCGCTGCAAAAGCAGTTGTATGAGTTTGCTACCCAGCGAGGCCTGGCATCGCCCGGCGACGAGGACAGCCCCGTGGGCCACCACCCTCCAAGAACGGTTTCTAGCGACGATGAGAGCGCCACTTTGCCCGACGACGACAAGGGACCGAAGCGGACCGAGAGCAGCGCCGGTACCGAAACCTTGACCCCGGCCCCGGTGGCCGGAACCTGACAAGGCAGATCGAACATGGCCCACCACCTCGATGACCACCATCACGGGAAGTGCGAAGAGGCGCTGCAGAACCTCTATTCCTACATCGATGGCGAGTTGACCGATGATCGGCGAGGCCTCATCAAGCGCCACCTCGACGACTGCAACCCCTGCTTCGAAGCCTTCGACTTCGAAGCCGAGCTTCGAATAGTCATCTCCCATCGATGCCGCGAGGAGGTCCCCGACTCGCTTCGGCAACGCATCGCGGAGCAGCTGGCAGAGCTCGACAAGCTGTGTGAGCCGCTCAGCTCCCACCCGGGCGAGGGCGCAGCCGACAGTTCCTCGGCCTCAAGCGAGCACGCGAGTTCAGGTGAACGCTGAGTTCCATCTAGGATCGAGCCATGTTGTTAGCCGCCTCAGACACCGTCTGGCACCAATGGCTGGCGGTGGCGTTGGCCATCCCGACCATCCTGGCCGTGATCATCGTTGCCATCGCCTACCTGCGCAAGGTCGTGATGCCGCGATACCCCCGCCGCTGAGACTCGACCCTCGGCCGAGGCGGGTGACCCGATGACCGCCGCGGTTGACTGGGACCTGGCAGAGAAGGTCGCCATCCGAGTGTCGGGCCGGGAGCCCTTCGCGGAGTCGTATCACTATGACTCCCTCGAGCCGGACTTCACAGCCTTCAGCGAGGAAGCCGAAACCCTGGTTTTCGATTCTACGGGTCTGAGGTCGCTGGCCGGACCAGCGCGCGCCCGCGTGGTCGACCGTCCAAGGTGGATCGGTGCCAACATCGCATCGTTTCAGCGGCTCCTCCGGCCCCTGCTCGACAAGTTCTCCGAGCGACTCGGTGCAGGACCAATGGCACCGGTGGCCCAGAAGCTCGCCGGGGCGGAGGTCGGAATGATGCTCGGATGGATGAGCACACGGGTGCTCGGTCAGTACGACCTGCTCATCGTCGAAGAAGAAGATCCCGACGACCAGGACATCGTGTACTACGTCGGCCCCAACATCTTGGCCCTCGAGAAGGCCTACGCATTCCCGCCGCGCGAGTTCAGGTTGTGGATCGCACTCCATGAGATCACCCACAGGGCTCAGTTCACCGGCGTCCCATGGATGCGCGAGCACTTCCTCTCACTCGTCGAACAGACCATGAAAGCGGTCGATCCTGACCCCAAACGACTCATCTATGCCCTGAACCGCATCGCCGAATCCATCCGCTCTGGTACCAATCCCCTGACTGAGGGGGGTTTGGCGACCCTCGTCGCGTCCGAAGAGCAGCGCGCTGTCCTCGACCAGATCAGCGGTCTCATGTCACTACTCGAGGGTCACGGCGACATCACCATGGATCGCGCCGGCAAGGCTCTCATTCCCGGCGCAGATCGCTTCTCGAGAGTGCTGCGCCAGCGCCGCCAATCTGCCACCGGCATCGCCCGGCTCCTTCAGCAACTGATCGGGCTCGAGGCCAAGATCAACCAGTACGAGCAGGGTGAGAGGTTCATCAAGGCTGTCGAGGCCGCCGGCGGCATCAGACTGATTGACCGAGCCTGGGAGGAACCCTCCAACCTGCCCACCATCGAGGAGATCCGCAACCCCGAGCTTTGGGTTTCTCGCCTTCGCCCAGCCGTAGCGTGATCCCCACGACAACGGCGGCGGGCCTGCTGGCGAGGTGTCAGTTCCCTCCTCGAGGCACCAAGGTCGAGTGTGGGGTTTCGGGTGGTGCCGATTCGACTGCGATGCTCGCGCTTGCCGTGACTACCGGCCTCCATGTGACAGCCGTGTACGTCAACCACGGCCTGCGAGGCGGCGAAGAGCGCGAGGCCGAGGCTGTCCGGAACAACGCGGAGCAGCTCGGCGCCGGCTTCGAGGTCCGACAAGTACGGGTCGGAGAGGGGCCCAACCTCGAGGAGAGAGCGCGCCTGGCCCGCCATGCCGCGCTGGGGCCGGCAGCACTTCTCGGCCACACTGCGGACGATCAGGCCGAGACGGTGCTGTTGAACATGATCCGGGGCTCAGGGCTTCACGGCCTTGCTGGAATGCGAACAGATGATGGGCGGCGCCCGATCCTCGCCATCCGCAGGGCCGAGACCCGCGCTCTTTGCTCAGCCATCGGCCTCGAGCTCACCGAGGATCCCTCGAACCATGACCCCCGCTTCACGCGCAACCGCGTGCGCCACCGCCTGATGCCCCTGCTCGATGAGATCGCCGAACGTGACGTCGTCCCCCTTCTGTGCCGCCTGGCCGATATCGCTCGTCAGGCCGGCGATCATCTCGACCTCGAAGCGGCGCTCATCGACGTGAGCAACGCACAGGCGCTCCGAGAAGCAGGACCGGTTCTGGCTCCACTCGCGGTGCGGAGATGGCTTGCCGATCACGGGGAGCTTGGCCATCCCCCTGATCGAGCGACGATCGACAGGGTGCTTGCCGTCGCTCGCCTCGATGCTGTCGCGACTGATGTGGGCAGAGGCTGGCAGGTTCGTCGCTCAGGTGGCCACCTACAGCTCCGGCAGATCCATCCGCCCCCGGATGAGCGCTCAGAGTCCACGTAGCGCTACTGTCGGGATGACATGGACGAGGCGCCTGAACCTCCTTCGGTCAGCGGATTAGACGAGCCCGCGGTCGACCCAGATCGCGATCCTGCCCTCGGAGAGGTTCTGGTGTCCGAAGCCGACCTGCAGAGTCGGGTGGCTGAGATGGGCAAGGAGATCACCGCTGACTACGAAGGGCGCGCTCCGCTGCTGGTCGGGGTGCTGAAGGGTGCGTTCATGTTCATGAGTGACCTCGCCCGGCAGATACAACTCCCGGTCGAGTTCGACTTCATGGCCGTGTCGTCATATGGCAGCGCCACCAAGACCAGCGGGGTCGTGCGAATCGTCAAGGACCTCGATCTTGACCTGTCTGGCCGTCATGTGCTCGTGGTCGAGGACGTTGTCGACAGCGGCCTGACCCTCAACTACCTGCTCAAGAACCTCAGAGCACGGAACCCAGCGAGCCTCGAGGTATGCGCTCTGCTGCTCAAGGAGGGCCAGCAGAAGGTTGAGCCGCCACTGCGCTATGTGGGGTTCCCGATCCCTGATGAGTTCGTGGTCGGGTACGGCCTCGACGTGGCCGAGAAGTACCGCAACCTCCCCTACATCTGCTCGTTCGGGGCCCGCGAACCCTGACCCGCCCAACTGCTGCCTCTTTGCTCACCGGGATCGCGGCTAAGGCTTGCCTGTGCCTGACCGGTACCCTTGGCCGGTCGTGAAGATACCTAGCTCACCCCGCAAGATGCTCATCGTTGCCAGCGCATGCGCGGCGGGGGCGGTTCTCGTGCTCGTTGCACGGGCAACCGATCACGCCGCGAGCCTGCAACTTGGCGACTTCGAGAATAGGGTCGCAGAGCACCAGGTGATGGAAG
>JAHFUU010000033.1:0-6494 GCA_023264915.1 Microthrixaceae bacterium
CACTGCCTGAGGCGGTGCTCGACGCCATCTCGGGTCTGGCCAGGCTCGATCAGGCCGGTCTCAGGTGGACCGCTCGGGACCAGTGGCACATCACGGTTCGCTTCCTCGGCGAGTGCGACGTCACCTCTGCATCTTCGGCGCTCGGGTCGCTGTCGGCCGGTGCCGCCACGGTCAGGCTGGGACCGCAGGTGACGCTGCTTGGGCGAAATGTGGTCTGCATCCCTGCGACGGGCCTGGAGGCGCTCGCCGCGGCGGTGGCAGGGGTGACATCGGCCATCGGCGAACCCAACGATCCGCGCCGGTTCAGGGGCCACGTGACGCTGGCGCGCCTCAAGGCGCGAGCGCGCCCGGTGTTGGTGGGCGCTGCGTTCGAGGCCTCCTTCCTGTTGGACCGCCTCGATCTTGTCGAGAGCACCCCGACCCCGGGCGGTGCGGTCCATGAGGTTCGATACGTGAAGGCGCTTGATCGCCCGTGCTGACGGCGTGCTTGGATGAGCTCGGGCCTCTCAGCGGTGCTCGGTGCGACACGATCGCGGAGGCGGGCCTGTTGCCCGGCACAGGTCAGGAAGTGCCGGGGCGCTCCTGTCGCTGTGCGATGGCCTGGCGGTAGTGCTCGGCGGTGAGCTCGGCGCATCTGCGCCACGTGAAGTTGTCCACGACCCGTTGCCGGCCACGCCTGCCGAGGTCGCGCCTCAGCTGCGGGTCCTGCATCAACGTGCTGATCGCCTGGGCCATGGCGCCGGCGTCGCCGGGGGGAACGTGGATGGCCGCGTGGCCGTCGGGCCCGACCACCTCGGGGATGGCTCCGCCAGTCGACGCGACCAGCGGGACCCCACAGGACATCGCCTCTACCGCCGGCAGCGAGAAGCCTTCATAGAGGGACGGGATCACGGCCAGCTCAGCCTGCGCGTAGAGGCGGACGAACTCGGCGTCGGTGATCCCCTTGACGAAACTCACCGCACCTCGAAGACCGAGGCGCTCGATTGCCTGGCCGATCGGCCCGTCGGGGTCGGGCTTGCCGACGATCACGAGGTCGGCGGGGCGGTCGGCGCGCACCTTGGCCAGGGCCTCGATCAAGAACACGAGCCCCTTCAGCGGCGTGTCGGCACTGGTCGTGGCGATGATCCGGCCGGGGATACGCCTGAGGTCAGGCAGCGGTCGCCAGGTTGAAGGGTCAGTTCCCACCGGAACCACATGCAATCGATCCGGTGGCACGCGCAGCTGTTCGGCGATGTCGCGGGAGGATGCCTCCGAGACGGTGAGCACCCGCGAGAGTCGTCCGGCGACGTCGGCCTGCATGCCGACAAAGGAGTACCACCGCCGGATCGCACGCTGCTGGCGAGGGTCATCCACTGCCTCGAGTGCCAGCTCACGGTCGATCGTGAGGGGGTGGTGGACCGTGGACAGCACAGGAAGGCCCGAGGCCTCGATGCTGATCAACTCGTACCCGAGCGACTGGTTGTCATGGACCACGTCGAAGGTGGCTCCCGCATCAGCGAGAAGCCGGTTCACCCGGTGGGCGAAGGTCCGCGGCTCAGGGAATCGGCCCTGCAACATCTCCCAGAACTCGGCGATGTCGATGCGGTCACGGATCCTGGCCCAAGCTCTCGTCTTGAAGGGCCCCGGGGGGACGTAGAGCTCGAGGCTGGGCACCCGAACGAGGGGGACTCCCCCTTCGAGATCTGGGTAGGGGGGACCCGAGAACACCGTCACCTGGTGGCCGAGAAGGGCAAGCTCGCGGCTGAGGTTGCGCACGTAGACACCTTGGCCACCGCACTGGGGATCGCCCCGGTAGGTCAGCAACGCCACTCGGAGACATCCGCCTGGGACGGGATGTCGCCCTGCGGGCGGAGCTTCTTCGAGTAGCAGGGATTGGGCTCTGGTCTGGTCCACGGGCTCCCAGTGGTTGCCGTGTGCCCGCAGGCCCGCGTTGCGGGGCAAGACGATGGTTCGAGTTGGGTGCAAGCCCCGTTGCTGCAAAGCCGAGTTCGTTGCGGCGCAGCCCGGTCGCTGGTTTGGCGCCGGTGATGGGCTGGCCCGGGAAGGGCCGGCAGAGCACCCACGAGCTGCCAGTAAGTTAGCGCACCTAAGTTTGGCTGGCAAGGTGGTCCGTGGAGAGGAGCGTGGCGCCATGCGCGGCCAGGCGGCTTCGGGGCAGCGGGGAGATCCGGGGCTACCTGTACGGACAACGACCCGAAGGGGAGCGAATCACTCAACTGGGTGATCGACAAGCGTCACTTCTAGCGGTCAAGGCACCGGCAACAGTGTGTCGATGCTGTGGTCGGAACAGAGCGTTCCGCGGCGGAAACGGGGGGAGATGCCCAGGCTTCTCCGGTCGGACCGGAATCGTCGGGACACGGGAGGAAGGTCCGCCCCCAATGAGGTTGCCACAGAGAAATGCCAACAAGTCATCACAGGCTGTGATGAACGTGATGCTTGTCGACGACAACGAGTCCGATGCCGCTCTGATCGAAGCGACCCTGAAGGCATCAGAGCGCATCAAGGCCGAGCTGGTCGTTGCGGGAAGCCTCACCGAGGCGGCCGAGGCATCACAGAACGAGCTGTTCGACGTGATCATCTGTGACCTGAACCTTCCCGACGTGTCAGGCCCTGACACCGTCCGCCGAGCGAAGGGCGTGTTCCCCGCGGTTCCGCTCGTCGTGGTGTCAGGGGCCCTGGATCACGAGATGGAGAGCCATCTGTTCGGCCTGGGAGTGCAGGACTGCCTGTCCAAGACCTTGCTCTCGTCGCCGGTTGCCAGTGACATCCTGGCCCGGGTGCTCATAGCGGCGCGAGATCACCACGCTCTCGAGTTCTTCCAGACTCAGACACTCCAAAGCCTGAACAACGTCCTCGAGGCGAGCAACGACGGCATGCTGGTCGTGCACCGCACAGGCGAGGTCGCAGCGGCGAGCACGGGTGCCAGCGAGCTGCTGAGCGTGGCTGACGGTGAGCTGGAGGGCTCGACCTTCAAGTATGCGATCAACACGCGGGAGCCCTATGAGGTGCGCGTGCCAGACGGTGGCGCTCAACAAGTCCTCACCGTTGTCTCGACACCTATCTCCTGGCTCGGACAGCCGGCATTCCTGGTCGCGCTGCACGACACGACTGAGCAGGCGATGCGCGAGGAGCGGCTCCTGTTCGAGGCCACCCACGACCTTGACACCGGGTTGGTGTCGAGGGTGCAGTTCCTTGACCGCTTGAGCGACCTCATGGCAGGCGTGAAGGGCCGCCACGAGCTCGCGGTGCTCCTCGTGCAGCTGGAACACCTCGACTCGGTCAACCGCAGCTTCGGGCACCGCGTCGGTGACGGTCTGGTCAAGGTGATGGCTTCGCGCTTCGTGGGTGCCCTACCGGGAGGATGTGCCGTGGGGCGGCCCGGGGTGGGCCAGTTCGCCGCCGCTGTCCCTTCGGATCGATGCGGCAATCCCGCTGACCTGATGAAGCTCGCGGAGCGCACCCTGGAGACCCTCTCCAGCCCAGTCGTCATCAACGACGAGGAGGTGCCGTGCACTGTGACGCTTTCAGTCGCCTGGCATGACGGCCGGTGTGGAGACCCTCGTGAGCTCCTCGAGCGTGCCGAGATGGCTACGGCACCCAGGGATGGCTCGTCGCCTGACGGGTTGTGCATCTACGAGCCGCCCCGACTGGCGGAGAAGCTGCTGCCGGAGATCCGCCGGGACCTGGGCGCAGCTATCGCCGAGGGTGACCTGACGGTCGCCTACCAACCCATCCTGGACGCGACCACCGGAAATGCTGTCGGCCTGTAGGCACTTTGCCGTTGGGAGCACCCCGATCATGGGGTCGTGCCCCCGTCGGACTTCATCGAGGTGGCCGAGGACTCCGGGCTAATCGTGCCCCTCGGCGAGGCGATGGTGAAGCGTGTGTGCACCCAGCTGGGAACGTGGCGCGCCGAGAACCCCTACTGGCTCCTGCCCCCCGTGAGCATCAACCTGAGCCCTCGCCAGTTGAACGCCCCGAACTTGGTGGACGCGATCCTCACTCCGCTGTATGAGCACGGCCTGCCCGCGACGATGCTTGGCGTCGACATCAACGAGACAGCGTTGTTGTCCTCCAGCATTGCCGTCGAACGTGCTCTGGCCCGTTTGGCGCGAGAGGGGATCGCGGTCCACCTCGACGACTTCGGCACTGGTTACTCGTCCCTCAGGCACCTCCGCAACCACCCGATCACGTCGTTCAAGATCGACCGGAGCTTCGTCCGGGGCTTGCCGGACGACTCCCAGAGCGTCCAGATCGTCAGGGCTGTCCTTGCCCTCGGGGATGCTCTGGACAAGGCAGTGGTTGCCGAGGGAGTCGAGACTCCAGAGCAGCTCGATTGCCTCAGAGCGCTCGGGTGCAGCCAGGTGCAGGGCTACCTGTATGCCCGACCGTCCGGCCCCGAGGAGGTCAGCCGGTGGTTCATGTCCAAGGTGGACACGCTCGCGACAACTGTCCAGGGTGGAGCGGGCGTCGAGGCGATCAACCGCATCTCGCGGCAGTTCCAACAGCACGAGCTGACCAGTGAGATCGAGCGGCTTCGTGAGTCGATGCCCAGCCTCAAGTCAGTCGCGAACGACAACTGAGCAGCTTCCAACCTCAGCGCCCGTCCGAGAGCCTGTCCGCTCTGGTCCTCAGGTCATGACTCGTCCCGAGGAGCGTCGCGGTGGGGGGTCGGCGTTCGGTCGAGCCATTCGGCAACCTGGCGCAGCGTGCCGGCCAGAGCGTCGGAGAGGCTTCCGGTGGCACGACGGGTGGCGTCCTGCACGTCGCTCGAGCCGACGGCACGGTTGATGGTGTCTGCCATGTCGTCGAGAGCTGATCGAACCTTGTCACCGGCATCCTTGATGTCGTCGCCCGCCCGCTGGTCCTGCTTGGTCTCAGACCAAGACTGCTGTATCTGGCGACCCAGCTCCGCAAAGCGCTGGCCGACCTCTTCCCACGGGTTGTCTGCCATTGGATCTCCCGGTCTGTGAGATGGGTTGCCCTCACCGTAGATGAGATCGTCGCGCTCGTTGAGGCGACACCTCGAGGCGACAAGATGGTCCAGGCCTGGCGCCGGTACGATCCAGGCACGATGAGGCGCGGTTCTGGACCCGCAGGGGCACGCAAGGGGCGGCCCGAAGTGCCTTCCTGGACGCGTGCAGCGGACTGGGCGCTCGCGGGCTACTTCGCCGCGCAGGCGATCGTGGGCGTGACCTTGTGGATCGCAGCATCGGCAAGCCCCCAGGTCCGGTCCTGGTTCGACATCGCACCGGAACGCAAGGCGGTGGTCGACGCGTTCTTGTACCCGGACATCGCTGTGATCGTCTCGAGCTCGGCGTCGACGGCCTATGCCCTCGCGCGCAACGCTGGCTGGGCAGCAGTCTCAGCGGCGTTCTGTGCCGGCGGGGTCATGTACCCGACGGTCTACCTGCTCGGTTGGGTCGGGTTGGGCGCTGGAGCGGGCGCCGCTGCGCTCGCGATCATGATCCCACCGGCGTTGTTGACGAGCTGGACCGCGATCGTGATCTACCGGCGCTGGAGCTGGCCTGCAAACCGGGAACCATGATCGTCCGAGCGCACGCCGGGCGATCTAGCGTGGAGAGCCGTGACTGACCCGGAGCTGCGCCGCAGGCTGAGCGAGGCCATCGTTGGCGAGGCCAAGTACACCGTCGACGAGCTCATGGAGGTGACCGACTCCAAGCGCGAGCTGGCCGACGCGCTCTGGCTGGCGCTTGGATTCCCGATCAGCTCTGCAGACGACGGCGAGCGCCAGTTCGCTGAGATCGATGCCGAGCAGCTCCGCAGCCTCAACGCCCTGCTCGCCTTGGATCTCGTCGGCCGTGACACCTTGCTGTCGATGACCAGGGTGATGGGCCAAGCCATGGCAAGGCTGGCTGCTGCTCAGGTCGAGCTTTTCGAGGACGAGTTGGTTGCGCTCGTCGAACCAGATGTCGAGGGTTTGGTCAATGACGAGATCAGGGCCGCTATAACCGAGCTGCTCGTACCTGGGGTCGAGCGCTTCGTCGCGTACTGTTGGCGCCGGCACCTGCTCGCCAACATGAATCGTCGACTGGACAGCGACGACACGGGTGTGGTGATCGGTTTCGTCGATGTCGTCGACTTCACGCGAACCACACGCCAGCTCGAAGACGACGAGCTCGCCAGGGTGGTGGCCCGGTTCGAGCGCCACGTCTATGAGACCGTCACCGATTCGGGTGCGCGGCTGCGCAAGCTCCTCGGCGACGGTGTCATGTTCGACGCGCCCGACGCTGCCACCGCGGCGGGGGCAGCCCTGGCGTTGGTCATGCGCTGCGCCGAGGATCCCCACCTCGAGGGTGCCCGCGGAGGTCTGGCCGTCGGACCCGCACTCGAGCTCGAGGGAGACCTTTACGGTGAGACTGTCAACCGGGCAAGCCGGCTGGCTGGCCTCGCCTTCCCCAACACGGTCATCGCCGACAAGGCTGTCGGTGACACGATCCACGGCCAGCCGGGTTTCGCGGTTCGAAGGCTTG
>JAHFUU010000033.1:6504-11501 GCA_023264915.1 Microthrixaceae bacterium
CCTGCGCTGATCTGAGCGTGCCATGCGACGGCTCGAGGCATAGGCCAAAAGACCTAGGAAATCGCTTTAGGTCAAAAGACCTATGGTCGATGAAACCCACCAGACGGGCGGATCCCCAAGGCGATGGAACCCGAGAGGTGGCAAAGGCGATGGTCACGATCGACGTTCAACTTGAACAGCTGGACACCCTCGACCCGCAGGTCCCGGTGGTTGTCCCCGTACCGGAGGCCGAGGTTCACCACCGCGCTCCTCACGACGCGGCAGATGTCCGCAACCTTTCTGCCCGCTTGGACCTGGCCAGGCGCTGGTCTTCACTGGGCGAGCGAGCGCCCCGCCTTCTCGAGTCGCTTCGCGCTGCCAGCTGAAGGCGCCTGTTGACCAGGTCCCGTCTTCGGGCCCGCCTGTGCGAACCGTGAGCTGAGGAAGCGGCCCACGGAACCAACTGAGCGCGGAGGCCCCGAGAGGACACGGGGGGTCGAGAATCCCATCTTCGACCCGACTCGTCGGGCCGGCGGCGGAGCCCCGCTACCGTTGGAGGGTGGACGCAGCCGCTTGGAACGACAAGTACATCGAGTTCGGTGAGGATCTGCTCTGGTCGTCAACGCCGAACATCTTCGTGGCGTCTGAGCTGGTGGACCTTCCAGCGGGGCGGGCACTCGAGCTGGCCTGTGGAGAGGGACGCAATGCGCTGTGGCTTGCCGAGCGGGGTTGGCGGGTGACCGGGGTTGACTTCTCTGATGTCGCGTTGGACCGCGCTCGCCACGCCGCCTCCGAGCGAGGGCTGGACGTGGAGTGGGTGTGCGCGGATGTCCTGTCGTGGCGCTCACCTGGACCCTTCTTCGATCTGGTCGTGTGGACCTATCTCCAGCTTCCAAGCGACGAGCGACGAGGTGCCCTCGGCACAGCTGTCAGCGCGTTGGCGCCGGGTGGAACCGTCCTTGTCATCGCCCACGATGTGCGGAACATCGCCGAGGGCACCGGCGGACCCAAGAACCCGCTGGTGCACTACACGCCAGCTGAGGTCGCCGGCGACCTTCTAGCCGCCGGGGCTGGTGACATCGAGGTCTTGCGGGCCGAGACGGTCACTCGTGAGGTGGAAGATGCCGATCGCCCGGCGCTGGACTGCCTCGTGCGGGCGCACCGCAGGCGCTCTCAGCAACAGCCCCCAGAATCGCCAGGGCACCGCCTGTCAGGGTGACCGCAGGGCCGGCACCGTGGTCGACGGGCGCGGCCAACACCGCCCCTGACACGGCAACGGCCGTAGAGCCGGTGATCGCGGCCGAGGCGATCATCGGGCGCCGCCGTGCGAACGCCAGCCCGACCACGACACCCGCGGCGAGCAACGGCACAGCGAACCACACCGACAGCAGCACCTCCCAGAAGGTGCCGCCGACCACCCCGAGGTTCCTGGCAGATCTGATCGTCGCGTAGCTGTCACGAGTGACGGTTCCGCTGATCACCCAACCGAGGAACGATCCGGTCACCACCACACCGGCCCCGGCGAGCATCGCAGCCTTCGCGGCCACCGACACCTGCCGGCGACGCGGGCCTCTGCCGGTACAGGGCGTCGAAGAGCCCGATACCGAAGAGCCCGACGTCATCTCTCCCGGCCTAAGCCGAGGTGGCCTGGGTCCCCTTCTTGAGGAAGGACTCCTTGGCGGCGTAGAAGGCCACAGTCGCAGCGGCCAGGGCGACCCCGAGGGTCGCCACGAAGCCGGCGAACTTGCCGAGGGCGTCGCCGTTGCCGGTCAATATCACAAGGGAACGGATGACACCGTAGGCCGAGATGATGGCCGACAGAGCCGCCGTGACGTTGAGCAGCATCGGCCTGCCCATGCCGCCTGGTGGGTCAGGGGTGAGCAGCAAGAGAGCGGTCGCTATTCCGAGGAGGGCGACATCGCCCACGTCGACCGTCTGGGTGAGTGCCAGCAGACGGTTGCTGAAGTCCCCGAAGGGCCCGACCTCAGCCATGAAGTTGAACAGGCCGGCAACGATCGCGAAAAGCACCGCAGCTATGAGCCCTGTGGCCGCCAGCTCGGAAGGGTCGCTGAACACGTTGGCTTTCGGCTCGCCAGATGCGGTGGCTGGAGGGCTTGCCGGTGCAGAAGGTGGCGGGCCAGGCACCGGTTGCTGGTACTGCGGTTGTGGCGGTTGCTGGTACTGCGGTTGTTGCGGTTGCTGGTACTGCGGTTGTTGCGGTTGCTGGTACTGCGGCTGTGGCTGCGCCGGTTGCTGGTACTGCGGTTGTTGCTGGTAGCCCTCGCCCGGTTGGGTGGGTTGTGGCTGGGCGGGCTGTTGCGCTTGCCAGTCAGCCGCCCCCTGTTGGGCCGGTTGCTGTGGCCACTGCTCTGGCGGCGGCTGGGGCTGGGGCTGTTGGCCTTCGTACTCGCTCATGTCAAGAGTCTCGCGCTAGTCGGTGCCAAAGCGAAGGATCAGGCCCATGTTCCTGCCGGACCCAGTCGCGAGTGACCTGGCGCGGCGGCGGGGTAGCGTCACCTGATGCTCTCGTCGTACAACACGCGGTCAGCAAGCCCACTGGTGGATCGAGGGCAACCAGACGGTGCACGTTCACACGGTGCACGTTCACACGGTGCACGTTCACACGGTGCACGTTCACACGGTGCACGTTCACACGGTGCACGCGCGCAGGGCTCCGGCCGTCACAGCACGCGGCGGTCCTCAGCGGTGGTCATGGCGGTCACGCTCGCAGTGCTGGGCGCGGCTTGCCACGAGCCCACGCCTGACAGCGCCACGGCGCCTTCTTCGACCACCACCGTCACCTCGACTGTGGGGACCTCTCCGTCGGCTTCAGAGCGGGCCGCCACGACCGTCGGCTCGACCAGCCCGGCAGCTGAAGGCTTCGAGCCAGCGCCCGTCAGCTGGAAGTCGTGCAGCCCGTCTGGATACCAATGCGGCAGCGTCGAGGTCCCCCTTGACTATGGCGAACCGAATGGGCCACGCATATCGCTGGGGATCAAGCGCAAGCCTGCGGGTGACCCGAACAGCCGTATCGGATCGCTCTTCTTCAATCCCGGCGGCCCTGGAGCGTCCGGGGTCGAAAGCCTCCCAGGGGCGGTGTCAAGGCTGTCGGACCCGGTCAAGGAGCGATTCGACGTCGTGGCATGGGACCCGCGCGGAGTGGGTGAGTCGGCACCGATCAGATGTGACAGCAGTGTCGTGGCGCTCTATGAGAAGGATCTGGACGAGCAGCATCCCTCTCCAGATGTCGAGCAGGCATCCAAGGCGGTCGCCGATGAGTGCGCCTCGCGCTCTGGAGACCTGCTGGCCCATGTCGGGACCATCGACACAGCACGAGACCTGGACTCGCTCCGCAAGGCAGTGGCCGACGACAAGCTCAACTACCTCGGTGTCTCATACGGAACCCTCATTGGTCTGGTGTATGCCGAGATGTACCCGGCCAACATCCGAGCCATGATCATCGACGGGGTCGTCGATCCGACGCTCGATCCCTACGAAGCCAACCTCGACCAGTCAAAAGCCGTCGACCGGGCGATCGGGCAGTTCGTCGAGTGGTGCAAGAAGCGCTCGTCTTGCCCTCTCAAGCCAGACCCCGCGGGTGCTCTTGACGAGCTGCAAGCCGAGGCCGACGCCGGTCGAGTCGCGGGCACGATCCAGGGCGAGGATGTGAAGCTCTCGCCCACGCTCACCTCACTCGCGGTCATCACCGCGACCTATGACGAAGCGAGCTGGCCGACCCTTGCCCAGGCAGTGCGCCGCGCTCTCGACGGTGACGGCTCGGCGGTTGCGATGATCGCCGACAGCTATCTGGGCGAAGCGTCGCTCGGCGCGAACAACGCGATCAACTGCATCGACGCCCCCAAGCCGACCCAACGGGAGATCGACGACCTGCTTGCCAAGGCGCAGAAGGAGGCTCCGCGAGTCGGGCTGTTCAATGCAAATGCCGGGCGGGTTTGTGAGCACTGGCAAGCCGAACCCAAGCCAATCGACCGCAACCTCGAGGTGAACGGCTCAGCACCGATCATGGTCTGGGGAACAACTGGTGACAACGCGACGCCCTATGACAACGCGGTGCACGTGGCCAGCTTGCTGCCGGGCTCGCGGTTGGTCACTCTCGACGCCAACCGGCATGCGGCCATCGGTGAGAACGCCTGCGTGAACAGGATCTTCTCGTCATATCTCGTGGACCTCGATCTTCCTCCCAGCGGCACCAGATGTTGAGAGGTGGCGAGGCGGAGAGGTGGGTCGAGTCGGCGAGGTGAGGCCTAGAGATGGTCGGCGAGCGAGGTGGCACGGTGAGGTGGCACGGTGAGGTGGCACGGGTAGGTGGCACGGGTAGGTGGCACGGGTAGGTGGCACGGGTAGGACCGGGTCATCGACGAAGATGACCCATCGGTTGTTCAGTCCCGGCTGGGTCCGGAGGTGCCCGCATCGCCGACCCCGCCGGTTGCCACATGGGTGTCAGGTGCGGGTGGCCGGCGCCGGGCACCACGCGCCCCAGCCATCCTGTCACCCCGGGCCTGGTCCCTCAGCTTGCGCTTGACCATCCGGGGAGGGTTCGCAGCGGTGATCTCGTCGAGTGTGCGCTCGAGATCATCTCGCTCACCCCCTGGGGTTCCATGGGTCTAGAAGAGAGCCCGAGACGCAGCCCGACCGATGTCGATCATCCTGGGGTCCGGGAGAACGCTCTGCGACAGGGCAGTCGTGTACTCCACAAGGCTTTCATGTGGCTTGCGCGTTCGGCCACGGACGTGGCCCTCATGAAGGATCCGGCGCGTCATCCGGGCAGACCAGGGCTCGTGCCGTCGCTGGCGGGCTCGTTCGGCCCAGCGCCGTATCCACGCGAGCATCCAGGTGGCGGCGACCAGTGCACCCAGCCCGACAAGCCAGGGGATCATCAACTTGATCGTCGTCATGGCATCGGTGAGGGTCGACGGCTTGTAGTCGCCAGCGAGGGGTACCGCGGCTGTGGGGTCAAATGCCTGCCATCCTGCTTTGGGGAACCAGACCTCGACCCA
>JAHFUU010000382.1 GCA_023264915.1 Microthrixaceae bacterium
CTGTCGGCTTCGTGGGTGATCCCGCCGACTTCGGCTCGGTGGTCGCGTTCCTGTGCAGTCAGCAGGCTCGATTCATCACCGGTAGCGCGGTGGCAGTTGACGGCGGTTCTTACCGCGGCCTGATCTGACGAGTTCCGCACTTCGGGCACGTGTGCCAAGCCCAGTAGTGTGGGCCGTCATGAATCCTGCCCTTCCGCTCGGTGCGGGTGGCCAGACGCGAGGATCAGGCCGTGGCTGATGGCGTAGCACACGGTGTCCTTGGGGATCCCCCGGGTAGAGGATCCGTTTCGCTGACCGATCTTGCGGTACGACTTGGGCTCTACACCTGGGTGGAATCGTGGCTGTTCTCGATCCTGGGTGGATGGGTCGAGGCAGTTCCTGAGCTCGATGTGAAGATGCTTCTCGGAGTCCAGTGCCACCACCATGCCTGGCACGCCGACATCTGGGAACGCGAGACCCCTCAGCTAGGTGGAGCCGAACCGGTGGTAGACACGAACCCAAACGCGCAGCTCGTTGCCTTCTTTGACTTGTTGAGCAGCCCCATCGGGCGCAATCTGTCCATCGAGAAGTTGGTGGGCATCTTTCGCGTTCTCATGCCGCGCAAGGTCGCGGCGTACTCCAACCATCTGGAGAACACCTCCAAAGTCGCCGATGCCCCAACCATTCGATCCCTTCGGTTGGTTCTGCGAGACGAGATCGACGACTGGCGCGAGGGAGAGCTCGTTCTCCAAACGTTGCTCGACACCCCTCGCGCAGTCGAGCGAGCCGCCGACCATCATCGTCGGCTTGAAGAGGCTCTCGTTGCGGCAGGGGGCCTCGCTCCGCCCCTAGAGCAGCTCTCTCACTTGTGAGACCTCCCTACCTCGGTGGGTTTTCATACTTTTCATGTTTTGGATAGTGCTCTCCTTGGCCGAAGCGAGCGAACTGGCAGTGCCCCGGCGGAGATTCGATCAGAACTCCTCGAAAGGGTCCTCCACCTGCCGATCAGTGGATGGAACGGGACTTGAGATGGAGCCCGCTTCGTCTCTGGCGTGAGCCCCATCTCACTGTTCGTGACGAGAAGCATCGAGAAAGCCCAGGTTGGAGTACTTGACCGGACCGGTATCGTAACCAGGTACTGCTCGCAGCGGTGGCCCGGCGAGACTCGATCGGTTCAAGACCCTCAGCTGGTGCCGATTCCCACCACCCCGCAGAGACCCAATCCCCCGTGCCGAACTGCCCCCCGCAAGGGTCGGGCGACTCAATCCCAAGAGGTGCAACTTGCCGAAGGAGCGCGTTGAGCGCGACGAGGAAGATCTCGTTCGTCTCTACCTCACTGACATAGGTCAGTACCCGTTGCTGACCAAGGACGACGAGGTGCGTCTTGCTCAAGCCATCGAACGGGGCAACGCCGCGAGATCCGACATGGACGCTGGGGGGAGCCTCACTCCAGCGCGCAAGCGAGAGCTGCGCAAGACCGTCCGCGAAGGTGAGGATGCCGAGCGCACCTTCGTGCAGTCGAACCTGAGGCTGGTCGTTTCGATCGCCAAGAAGTACCAGGCGTCTGGCTTGCCGCTGCTCGATCTGATCCAGGAAGGCAACCTAGGTCTGATGCACGCCGTCGAGAAGTTCGACTGGCGCAAGGGTTTCAAGTTCTCGACTTATGCGACGTGGTGGATTCGCCAGGCGATCACACGTGGCATTGCCAACACTGGTCGCACCATTCGCCTGCCTGTCCACGCGGGCGACACTCTGGCTCGCCTGCAGAAGGCCCGAGCTCGTCTCGAGCTCAAGCTCGGACGTCCGGCCACCCTGGCCGAGCTGTCCCGCGAGGTAGAGATGCCCGAAGACAAGGTCACCGAGGCTCTCCGCTTCGCTGCCGAGCCGCTCTCGCTGTCTGAGCCGCTTCGTGAGGATGGCGATGCCGAGCTTGGCGATGTCGTCGAGGATCGCTCGGCCGAGTCGCCCTTCGAGGTTGCGGCCACGGCCCTTCTCCCCGAGGAGATCTCCCGGCTGCTGTCGCCGCTGGACGAACGCGAGCGAGAGATACTGAAGCTCAGGTTCGGTCTGGACCGGGGTGAGCCTCGTACCCTCGAAGAGGTCGGTGAGCACTTCAACCTCACCCGTGAGCGCATCCGCCAGATCGAGGCGCGGGCCATGTCGAAGCTTCGTCACCCCTCAAGTGACACGGGTGCTCGCGACCTTCTGGCAGTCTGATCCCCTCCGAGGGGCCCGGCACCGGCCCCGGGAGTACGCCGAGAAGCCGCTGGTGGCTGCCTGGCTCGTTGGGCGCCGGGTCGAGGGACCCATAGGGTTGGAGCTGGTGCCGCGAGGCTACGCTGTGCCCGGCTGATGCCCTTGAGCGAGGGAGGCACGTTGAGCGACACTCCGCAGGGTCCGGGCTGGTGGTTGGCGTCTGACAACAGGTGGTACCCGCCTGAGCAGCACGCTGGCGCTGAAGCGGCAACCCCTGCCGAACCTCAACCTGAGGGAGAAGGCCCTGGGGGGCATCCTCAGCTTCCGCCCACAACCGAGGGGCGCGCGAGCGACCAGGTCCCGCTCCCGCCTGCGCAACATCCACCAGCACCCTTCAACCCCAGCGCCACGCAGGTGATACAGAGGCCGGTGCTCCCACCTGAGTCGGGTCAACCAGGCCAATCGGGGTCGCTCCTCACACCATCCGTCCCGACCCCTGCCCCACCGGAGGGGCTACCCACGCCCGCGCCACCGACATCCGCGCCGTCCCCATTTGCCGTACCGCCGACGGCCTCTTCACCGCTTGAAGCTCCACCGGCAGCAGCGCGGCCTGCGCCGTTCGGACGCGGTGTGGCCGCTCCTGGCCCGACGCCGTGGTCACCCTCATCCCAAGATCTAGGCGCACCACCAGCGGGGATGGGTCCGCCGCCTAGCGCTTCCCCAGCGGTCTTCCAAGGACAGCAAGCACATGGTGCCGGAACGCAGCCCTTTCCGGGGGCGCCGATTGCGGGGCCTCCCATCCCCCAAGGTCCATTGCCCGGCGGGCCGCCGCCGTCTGGTGAGCCATCAATGGCAGGACCGTCCAAGAGCAGAGCCGGCAAGGTGGTCCTGGTCCTGGTGATCCTTGTGGTGGTGGGGGCCGTTGGTTTCGCGGCGGCTTGGTTCGGTGTCATCAACAGGGCCAAAGACGGCGCGAAGGTTGTCGAGGAGACTGGGATCTCGACTGCCAACATCTCCTCGGCCAACCCACCCCAGTACGACCTGCACCTCCAAGCGGGTGAGCTCAAGTGTGAGGGCAAGGGTGACCAGCTGACCGCCAGCGGGTCCCTCACCAACAAGGCAAGCTCCACAAGCGATTATGAGATCTCTGTTGAGTTCAGGCAGAACAACTCGGCCTTTGCCAACGGCCAGACCAAGGTGCAAAACGTGCCCTCTGGGGCAACCCAGAACTGGAGCGTCACCGTATCGGCTGGCATCAACGGCCAGTTCTCCTGCAAGGTTGTCAACGTCAACCGTTACGACCAGGGGACGCAGACTCCCAATTGATGAGTCGACCGTCGCCGTGCCAGCCTCAGGTCAGCACGGGCCAGTCGAGTCGGGTACAGTCCCGGCCATGAAGAAGGTCATCGTCATCATCGTCGTGCTCGCCCTCGCCGCGTTTGCGGTGAAGAAGCTGCAAGACGCTGCCTGACAAACCCCCTCGGTGGTGTCGGCAAGGCCTGGCGCCTCTTGAATCTCGTTTCCCTGGCCGGCCATGCCGGCCTGTGTGACGTACCCGAC
>JAHFUU010000383.1 GCA_023264915.1 Microthrixaceae bacterium
TGCCCTTCACATGAAACAACCGACAGGCCTCGGGCCTCGCTGCCCGAAACGGCCCCAACACCGGGCTCTTTCTGGCCTTGGCTCCAACCCCCAACCATTCCTACGCTTGGTTGAGGGCTAATGGCGAGGCCTGGGATCATGGCCCGCAAGGCCACCCGTAGCGATCACACAAAGGAGCGCGGCAGCTGCTCCCTTGTCGAGGGGATCGTTCCCGTTGCCGCACTTGGGCGACTGCACACAAGACGGGCACCCCCCAGTGCAAGGGCATGAATCGATGAGATCGAGGGTCGCCTGGAGCAGCGGATCCGCATCGCAGAAGCCAAGTTCGGCAACGCCGGCCCCACCAGGGTAACCGTCGTAGATGACGATGGTGGCTTGGCCGGTGTCGGCCAGCAGAGGCGTGGACATACCACCGACATCCCACCGATCACAGATCGTGAACAGCGGCAACAGACCGATCGCCGCATGCTCGATCGCGTGCAGAGCGCCAGGCACTGCCGCATCCGGGATACCGGCTGCCTTGACCGTGGAAGCAGGAATGGTCACCCATAGAGCTCGGGTAGTGAGCTCGGTCGCGGGCAGATCGAGGGCCTCGGTACCGAGGACCTCGCCGCTGAACGTGTCGATGCGTCGATACCCGGTCACGTGGTTGAGCACCCTCACTGCGCCCAGGGACACGGCTGCACCGGCGAGCTCTCGAACCTTGTCCGTAGCGAGGATCGAGATCTCGGTGCTCGATCGGGGCTGAGTGTGCTCGGCGCCGTCGGCCGGCACGACCATTGCCAGGTGATCGGTGAGGTCAAGCTCGTGAACCAGCCAAGTCACGCCCTGGTGCAGGTATACGGCGCCAGGGTGCACCATGTTGAAAGCCCTGCTCCAATCGACGGTGCCCACAAGAGCACCGTCAGCTGTGACGATGCTCGCCTCGCTCGACGTCGCGCTTCGCATGCTCACGCGCCGAGCAGGCCAGCCGCGACCGGACCAGATGGCGGCAGGACCTGACGGATCGCAGTGAGGCCGGATCACGACCTCGTCACCTGCAGCGAGCCTACGAACACCATCGTCGAGGAGATCACCCCAGTAGGCCTCGTCTGCATGACTCAACGGAAGCTCGTGGGCGGCACAAGCGAGGTGAGGCACCAGCACACTCGGATTGGCCGGGTTGATGACAGCTGGTTCGACCGGTCGGGAGAAGATCTCCCTTGGGTGAGACATGTACCACTGGTCGAGCTGATCCTCGCCGCCCACGAGGATCGCCAGGGAAGGGGAGTCGCCACGGCCCGCTCTTCCGGCTTGTTGCCACATCGACGCGACAGTTCCCGGGAAACCGCACAACACGCATGCATCGAGGCCTCCGATGTCGACTCCGAGCTCTAGCGCGGTTGTCGCCACAACCGCACGAAGGCGACCTTCGGTGAGATCGGCTTCGATCTCGCGACGCTCTGCCGGCAGGTAGCCGCCCCGGTAAGGCCTCACCCACTGCTGCGATTCGATGGGCACGCGACGCTTGACCTCTGCGGCTACCAGCTCGGTGCTCTTGCGGCTACGGGTGAAGGTGATGACACGATGACCATGGCGGATGAGCTCTGCGGTGAGCCGGGCCGCGTCACGCGGTGCTCCTGTATGGCGCCCGCTCCCGATCTCACGGGTAGATGTCTCGTCGGCTGCAGAGGGGTTCCAGAACGCGAACATCCGAGGGCCTCTTGGGGACGCGTCGTCGGTCACCGCTGTGACTTCGGTTCCGGCGAGCTCTGAGGCCAGACGTGCGGGCTCGCCTATTGTGGCCGAGGAGAACAAGAACGTCGGATCGGACCCGTAGTGGTCGCACAAGCGGCGTAGGCGCCTGATGACATGGGCGACGTGGCTGCCGAACACGCCGCGGAGGACATGGAGCTCGTCGAGAACCACGTAGCGCAACCGGTGCAAGAAGTTCGCCCATCGGCCATGGAAAGGCAAGATGCCAAGATGCAGCATCTCGGGGTTGGTCAACACCACGTTGGCTCGCTGGCGTGCACGCGATCGATCCTTGGTCGAGGTGTCGCCGTCGTATGGGGATGCCGTGAGGCCGGGAATGCCGAGGGCGCCGAGGGCACGGAGCTGGTCCTGCGCGAGAGCTTTGGTCGGGAACACCAGCAGTGCAGTTGCGCCGCGTGGGTCTTCGACCACCGCCTCCGCTATGGGTGCCTGGTAGCACAGAGATTTGCCTGAGGCCGTACCTGTGGCGACCACGACCGACCGACGGTCGCGAAGGAGATCGATCGCTACGGCTTGATGCTCCCACAGGGCTTCGACACCGAGCCTGTACCAGACAGCGTTTGGCAGCGGCCGGGCCAGGGATGCGAATCGTGCTGGCCGGGACGGCCGGCAGTCGACATGCAACAGCCGGGGATCCTCGGCCCAGTTGGACAGGAATGCCGTAACGAGCGGCGGCACTAGGGGTCGACCTGGACCTGAGATGACCGCATCGAGGGCCCAAGGCGCGCCGGGGCTAGCGCCGGCCGTACCACAGCCCTGAACCGTGACCAGCGATCCGCTGGTAGCCATCTCCATCGCTGCGAGTGTAGGAGTTGCCTGTGCGTAATTACAGTGGTGTCACGCTTGCAGCAGAACTTGGCGCGAACCCCGTCCGCACGGCACGCGCACCCATGTCCGCTGGAAGAACAGCTGGTCAGGTAGCTTGTAGGGGTGCATTTCGAAGTCGTGACGTCGAAGCGGGACGGGTGGACAGTCGTGTCGGTCATCGGCGAGCTCGATCTCGCCACTGCCCCGGCGCTCCGCCAACGAGTCGTCACGCTCGTGACCGAGGGCTACAACCACTTGCTTGTCGACCTGGGTGCCACCGACTTCTTGGACTCGATCGGCCTTGGAGTGCTGGTCGGCGCGCTCAAACGTGTTGAGCAGTCAGGCGGCGAGCTGGTCGTGACGACCGACGTCCAGCGCATCAGGCAGGTCTTCGAGTTGACCCGGCTCGACAACATCGTCTCCATATACCCCGATGTCGACTCAGCGGTTGCTGCGTTGGGCAAACGACGCCATGAGTGAGGTCACACTCCAGATCCCGGCTCGACCGGAGTACCTATCCCTCGCTCGGCAAGTGGTGGCTGCGGCTGCGGCCGTCGAGCCCACCTTCAACGATGAGCGCATCGACGACCTTCGAATAGCGGTTTCAGAGGCGACTACGAACGCGATCGAGGCACACGCAGACATGCCATCTGACGAGCGAATCGTGATCCGCTGCAACCTCGATGACGACTTCATCGAGGTCGAGGTGCTCGATCAGGGGATCGGTTTCGACCCCGGCACACTTGCCTCCATGCCCGCCGCATCGGCCCCAGACCGGCTCCACTACGAGCGGGGACTCGGTATCCCACTCATGCGTGTTCTCGCCGACGAGGCAGACATCACCTCCGGTGAGACCGGAACAGCGGTCCGCCTGGTCGTATACACGCCGGCCCATCGACGCCGGACACCGGCAACGTCGGTCAGCGAAGGCTCAGGACACGAGCAGGCCTGACTGGGCCCGCCCAACCATGGGCCGCACCAAGCCAGATCAGGCATCGTGGCACCGCAGCTCCCGCCGAGCGATCACCATCCGGTGCACCTCGTCGGGACCGTCGACTATCCGAAGCGCACGGATGCTCGCGTACATGTTGGCAAGCGGGAAGTCATCAGACATACCCCCAGCACCATGGGCTTGGATCGCACGATCTATGAC
>JAHFUU010000384.1 GCA_023264915.1 Microthrixaceae bacterium
GGTTTGCCCCCGTGGGGTCATAGCTCATGGCGCTCCTGCCGTGTGTCTAGGAGCCGCTCCGCCGGCGGCACCCCGCGGACACCGTACATCCACGCAACCGCAACCGCCGATCATGCATTCGAGTCGGCAATGGGCTCGATGCACCAAACGCCTTGGGTCGCGGCAGACTGTCACCGATGGATGCCGCCCCTGACACGCCCCGGCTGCGATCGGCCGGCGTAGGCATGACCAGCAGCCAGAAGCTGCTCTTGTGCATCCCCCTTGCAGCGGCTCTGGCGGCGGGTGCCGTTCTCTGGTTCACCAACAGCGAGGGCAGCAGCGGCAACGCTGCTGAAGACAAGATCATCGAGGAGATATCGCCCCAGGCCAACTCGAGCGTCCTGCAGCAGGCCCAGATAGTCATCGACTTGGTGCCCGGCTGTGACGCTTCCTTCGTCATCAACGGACGGCAGATCCCTGATGACCAGCTGACCAAGGTCCAATCCCAGGGGAGGGTCACATTTCAACCAGGAGCTGGCAAGGAGTTCGAGTTCCTCCAGGCGGCCCAGAACTGCGTGGTTGCCACCTACTGGCCCCTCAGCAACCCCGACCAGAAGTTCCACAAGCAATGGTGCTTCAACGCCACATGACGGCGTGCTGTCAGGTCGACCCGCCAGCGAGCAGATCGTCGAGCAGGGCTATGGCCCGCGTCCGGTCGGTTCCCACCAGGATGCCGATCATGCCGATCGACTCCGCGGCCTGAACGTTGGATGGGTAGTCGTCAAGGAAGACCGTCCGCTCGGGCTCGGGGTTGCCCAACAGATCGAGGGTGTGTTGGTAGATGCGGAGGTCAGGCTTGCGCATGCCCACCTCGCTGGAGTCGACGACCACGTCGAACAGCTCCTCGGTAGGAAGCATCGCCTTCCACATGCCCCGCGCCTCGGCGATGTTGTTGGTGAGGATCGCGGTGAGGCAGCCCCTAGAGCGGGCTCGACGCACGGACTCGACCATCGGCGAGTAGACCTCGCGGTCCATGCCCACGTACTTGAAAAGCTCGAACAAGTCGAGGTCGAGGTCTCGAGCTCTCGCCAGCTCGCTGATCTGCTCGCGTGTCGAGACGACATCGAGCTCGCCGCGCTCAGCCCGGTGCCAGGGGTGATCGGTATCGTCCTCGTAGGAGCCCAGCAAGAGCTCGACAGCGACGTCGTAGTCGTGGCCCTTGTCGTCGCTCATCTGGTGAACCGCTTCAAAGGGTGACTCCATGAAGACACCCCCGAAGTCATAGACCACAGCTTCGATCACCGAGCCAGTGTCACCCGCACCGAGGTGCCGGCACCAATCGTCGCCATGGCTCGGTCACACCTCACCGGTCTCGAGCAAGTGCTCGAACGCGTCCTGGTCGAGTATCGGCACACCGAGCGATTCGGCCTTGGCGAGCTTGGAGGCGCCCGGCGATTCGCCCACGACCAGCGCCATGGTCTTGGCAGAGATGCTCGATGGGGACTTCCCACCACGCGCCTTGATCGCGGCCTCCGCGTCGTTCCGCGAGTAGCCAGCCAGTGTGCCGGTGACGACGACTGCCTTCCCGTCGAGGGTCTTGGGCAGGGCCGTCGTCTCACGCGTCGGGCCGGCGAAGTTGACGCCCGCAGCGCGCAGCTTCTCGATGATCGCGCGGTTCGCGTCGAGCGCGAACCACTCGCGCACGCTCGCGGCGATGATCGGGCCGATGCCCTCGACAGATGAGATGTCATCGACCGATGCGCCCATGAGTGCGTCGACATGACCGAAGTGCCGAGCCAGCGCCTCAGCGCCAGCCGGCCCGAGATGTCGGATGTTGAGGCCGACCAACAGGTTGGCAAGGGGACGGCGCTTGGAGGCCTCGATGGCGGATCGGAGGTTCGCCACCGAGATCTCACCGAACCCTTCGAGGTCCTCGAGCCTTCCGTAGTCGAGTGAGTACACGTCACCGACGTCGTGGACCATGCCCAGGGACTGGAAGAGCTGGACACGCGACTCACCGAAGCCTTCGATGTCCATGCCGCCACGCGAGGCGAAGTGCTCGATGGCTCCGGCGACTCGGGCCGGGCAGCTCTCGTTGGGGCAGCGATGGTCGGCTTCGCCTTCAGCGCGGACGAGCCTGGTCCGACACACCGGGCAGGTGTCAGGGAAGACCCATTCGGGGAGCCCTGCGGGCCGCTCGGAGAGAACCGGGCCGACCACCTCGGGGATGACGTCGCCGGCCTTGCGCACGATGACGACGTCGCCCGGCCGCACGTCCTTGTGCTTGACCTGGTCCTGGTTGTGAAGCGTCGCAACCCCGACCGTGGAACCCCCGACGAAGACGGGCGCGAGCATCGCGAAAGGCGTCGCGCGACCTGTGCGGCCTATCGACACCTGGATCGCATGCAACCTGGTCGTGCGCTCTTCGGGTGGGAACTTGTACGCGATCGCCCAGCGCGGGGCCTTGGAGGTGAAGCCCAACTCATCGCGGCGGGCCAGGTCGTCGACCTTCACCACGACCCCATCGATCTCGTAGTCGAGGTCGTGACGGAGCTGTTGCCACCGGGCGCAGAACGCGTACACCTGGTCGAGCGTTTCGAGAACTGCGATGTTGGGATTGACGGGCAGGCCGAGGCGGGCAAGCAGCTCGAGCGTCTCATGGTGGGTGGCCAACCTGGGGCCGCCCTGCATCTCTCCCAGCTGGTAGCTCCAGAACGACAGCCGGCGCTTGGCAGTGATGCCGGCGTCCTTTTGCCGAAGCGAACCAGCCGCCGTGTTGCGCGGATTCACATATGTCTTCTCGCCGGCAGCCGCCAGCTCGGCGTTGATCTGCTCGAACACCGGCACCGGCATGTAGACCTCGCCTCTCACCTCTATGATCTCGGGCGTCGACGAGCCAGGGGGGAGCTCGTCTGGGATGTCGGCGATGGCGTGGACGTTCGCGGTGACATCCTCGCCCACCCGGCCGTTGCCTCGAGTTGCGGCCAGCACCAGCTGACCAACCTCGTAGCGGACGGAGATGGCCAACCCGTCGATCTTGAGCTCACACACGAAGCCGACCGAGCCGGCATCAGGGCCAAGCTGGCGGCCCAGCCGGTTGCCCCACGCTCGCAGCTCATCCTCGTTCATGGCATTGTCCAGGGACATCATCGGGACGTGATGTCGAACAGGTGGCAGCACCACAGAGGGAGTGCCACCCACGGTCTGGCTCGGCGAGTCGGGGGTGACCAGATCTGGATGGAGCTCTTCGAGTCGCTTCAGCTCGCGCAGGAGCTCGTCGTACTCGCTGTCGGGGATCTCGGGAGAATCTTGGTCGTAGTAGAGGGCGTTGTGGTGACGGATCGTCTCGCGCAGCTCGTCGATGCGTGCAACAGGATCGACCTCGCCCCGAGCAGTCGCGTCTGGGTGCGCGGTTCGCGGCCGAGGATCTTCAGGCTCTTCGGGTGCTGGCACAGCTCGCATCCTAACGACGGGCTCAGATGCTGAACCCGTGGCCGGAGGCGGTCAGGCTCCGACTTGGAGGCGGACGCCGATCGCTTGGTCATGCAGGCGTTCGGCCAGGCGCGAGGAGTAGGTGAGAACCTGCTCGGCCTGGGGAACCCCATGCCGGAACAGCCCGCACGCCGGCGTGATCATCGCCTGTGTGCGGAGCCGGACCGGATCACAGCCACCCTCTGTCACGAGGGTGCACCAAAGGGTCGTGAGTTGTCGCCAGAGCCGATCCACGGTCG
>JAHFUU010000385.1 GCA_023264915.1 Microthrixaceae bacterium
CTCAGCCAACACCTTCGTGATCGCCGCCGTCAACGTCGTCTTACCGTGATCGATATGACCCATCGTCCCCACGTTCAAATGCGGCTTTGTCCGCTCGAACTTCTCACGTGCCATCGTTGGATTCTCCTGCGGTAGGGGTTGCTGTCAGTGGCGGCGGTGGGACTCGAACCCACGACAACTCGATTATGAGCCGAGTGCTCTGACCACCTGAGCTACGCCGCCAGGCGTACCACAGCGCCAGGACGCCATGGGGCGGGGAAGATCGACGGGACCGTCCTGCACCGAGCCCCCTGACAGAATCGAACTGTCGACCTTTTCCTTACCATGGAAACGCTCTGCCGACTGAGCTAAGGGGGCGGGTCCAACGGAACCGGCTGACCAGCCCCGATGCGGCCGCCCATCATGCCACGCAATGCAGTCTTCAACCAACCGGTAAGCGGACCCCGTGTGGTCCGTCAGAGGGAGGCCCGCAAAGAAGGCGGACCCATGCGGACCGGCCTCACATAGGGCTCGCGAACCATGCACGTGGGCCTTTTGGCTCAAGTTCGCACCTGAGAGGGTCGAATACGGGTTCGTGCACTTCGAGCGACTTGCCATAGAGGCAAGTGACACTACCTTCACCCTCGATTTCCACGAACGGCTCACCGTGATCGCAGGCGTGGGCAAGCACGAACGGGACGGCTTGATGAACGAGCTGGTGGGGGCCCTGAGCAACGGACGATCTGGCGTCCACCTCGAGGTCGCGTCCGATGCTGGGACCCGCTATGCCCTGTTCAGACCGGTTGGGGCGGCCCACCGGGTGGTCGACATCGATCACGCCGAAGACGTCACAGAAGCTTTCACCGACTCGACTCGGCGGGTCAACATCTTGCGGCGGGCCGGTCTGAGTGACGACCATGCGAGACGGGCGATGCGAGTGTCGGCCCCTGACCTTGCCACTGAAGGGGCACGAGAGAGGTTCGTCCTCGCACTAGCCCGAATAGACCCCGCCCGGTTGTGGGACGTCGCCCAGAAGGTGACCGAACGTGAAGAGCGCCTGAACGATGCCGCTGAAGCTGTCGGCTCAACTCCAGATGAAGCCGAGCAATGCCACCTCGTCGAGGCGCGCCACGGGGAGTTCGAGGCAGCCCAGGCAGAGGTTGAACGCATCCGCCAGCTGACCTTCCTCGTGGCGATCGCCGCGACCGTGCTGGCTTTCCCAGGTGCTGTGGTCCTCGGTCCGTGGGTAGCGGTGTTGCTGATTGCAGTAGCTGTCGGCATGGGCGTGTACTCAGCCTCGTTCCTCCAGAAGTTGAGAGTCGCCAGAGCTCGAGAGGAAGCGGCTCTCGCCTCAGTGGGTGCCAACTCCTACCTCAACTTCCAGATCAACCGCGTCAACGGGCTGCTTGCCAACGACCACAACCGACGCGAGCTCATGCAGGCTGCAGAGGACCACAGAGCCGCCCTCATCGAGTGGCAAGTGCTAGCGGGCGATGTGCCGATCGAGTGGGCCTTGGATCATCGCCCCGCTATCACCGCTGAACGCAGCAAGCTCCGAAGGACACTTGGGCTGAACACCGCCATGAGCACGACTCTCCCCCAAGTCGATGAGACCTTTGCCGACCTCAGCGATGCCTTGACCGAGCGGCTCGCAACCACCAAGGTGCTCGGGGCCGGTGGTGAAAGCTTCCCCACCTTCCTCGACGATCCCCTCATCGACACCGACAACACGACGAAGGCCGAGCTGCTCGAGTTCCTGGTATCAGCTTCCGCAAGACAACAGATCATCTACCTGACGAACGACGAAGACGTCGCGTCCTGGGCCCGTGTAGAAGCCATGACGGGCTTGGTCTCGATCATCGAACCCGGCAAGGGTGCTGTCGATGAAACGGGCCGCACGGGAGGCAACGAAGGTCATCGGCGTTCCCGGCACGTCGCTGCTTGAGCCCATCCCGCCGCCTTGCCACTCAAGCAGTGACGTGACCGGGAAGCGGTTCTAGGACCGTGCGCCGATTCGAGCAGCCGGGCAGTCGCCACCGCCCGGCTGCTCGAAAGTCTCTGCTGAGCGCGAGCCGCAACACCGCCTGCAATAGCCTCTGACCGTGTCCGCTCTCATCCGTCTGGCGGAGGTTGACGACGCAGAAGCCATACGCGGCATCTACAACCGGGCTGTCGCCACTACCAACTCGTTCGACCTCAGACCACGGTCCCTGGAGGATCAACGCCAGTGGCTCCACGATCGACGCGGCGCATATGCGGCGATAGTGGCCGTGGACTCTGATGGGACGACGGCAGGGTTCGCCTCGCTTTCGCCCTACCGAGACCGCCCAGCGTACGCGACCACCGTCGAGGACTCGGTGTACGTCGATGAGACCCACCAGGGGCATGGCCTGGGCAAGCTCTTGCTCGGCGAGCTGTTGCAGCTCGCCGGGGCCCACGGCTTCCACAGCGTCATCGGCCGCATCGTCGGGCACAACGAAGCCTCTATCGGGCTGCACGAATCATTCGGGTTCGAGCTGGTAGGAGTGGAACGTGAGGTCGGACGGAAGTTCAACCGCTGGCTCGACGTCGTGATCATGCAACGTCTCCTGGGAGGCGACCCCTGAGTCAGGGCGCGCAGCGGTCACGTGACCATCTACAGGAACCGTCACGGACCTCCCGCGAAACAGGTCATCTCCGTGTCACGGCCGGTACGTCGGCAGCTTTTCAAGCCTCCTACCAGCGGTTATGTCGCATGAAGTGGTGGGCCGGGGAGGATTTGAACCTCCGAAGGCAACGCCGACGGGTTTACAGCCCGTTCCCTTTGGCCACTCGGGCACCGACCCAGGGACGGGTAAGCCTAGCGGGGCTCCGCCCCAGCCCGACAAGTCATCTCTGGGCTTTCCTCGTCGGACTCGTCCGTCAGGGGAGCTGCGAGCGCTCAGCTTTGGCACGGTGCCACGACTTGCCGCCTGCCGCTGAGGTTACCGTCGGAATTCAAGATCGCTCACAAGGCTCCGGTACGTTGGTGCCATGCCGTCATTCGACGTCGTGTCCGAGGTGGACATGCAAGAGGTGCGCAACGCCGTCGACCAGACGTCACGTGAGATCGCCAACCGGTTCGACTTCAAGAACACGAGCTCCAGCATCGAGCTGAAGGAGAAAGAAGGCGAGATCGAGATGCGCTCCGTATCCGCGGATCGACTCAACGCTCTCCGTCGGGTTCTCGAGGAGAGGTTCGTGAAGCGCAAGGTGTCACTGAAGGCTCTTTCCCATGGAAAGGTCGAGGACGCGGCCGGCGGAACCGTACGGCAGGTCTCGAAGCTGCAGGCAGGCATCAGCGCCGACAAGGCCCGCGAGATCAACAAGCTCATCAAGGGCCTCGGCATGAAAGGGATCGGGTCTCAGACCCAAGGAGACCAGATACGTGTCAGCGGCAAGAAGCGCGACGATCTCCAAGGTGTCATCGCCAAGCTGAAAGAGGCCGACCTCGACATCCCCCTTCAGTTCACCAACTTCCGCGACTGACAAGCTGGCTCGTCGACCAGAACGTCATCTCTCAGTCGTAGTAGCCGGAGTGGATGTAGATACAGGGGATACCATCTTGTTGGAACATCAGGTAGTTGCGCCTGTCGTCCTCAAAGGCCAGCTGCATGTCAAACCCGTACTGGCGAAGCATGGCTACCGAACGCTTCTTGAACTCCCGCGACGCCGTGTAATCACCTAAGTCGCGCATGACCAGCAGATCCCA
>JAHFUU010000386.1 GCA_023264915.1 Microthrixaceae bacterium
TCCGTTGCAGACAGACGCGATCAGAGCGGCAGCTGAGGGGACAACCGTGCAAGAAGACCCGGCCAGAGCGGCAGCTACCGTGAAGGCCAGCGCGATCTTGACCCATCGCCGCCGTAGCCCCGGTCTCGCTCGTGGACCCGCGGGCAACGGGGCAGGCACCGGGATGATCGAGCGCTTCACATGCCTCCTGGTTCGGAGGATCTGGCGTCGGTCCAGTTGGCTCCGTCCCAGAAGCGCAACCCCCGAGACCACGGATCTGCATACCATCCCGGTGGCCTTGCTGAACCAGATGTCGGGGAGCCGAAAGGCCCATGCTGGCCGACCTGGCCGATCGGCCCCGACGACGACCGGGCGACCGCGTGGCCCATCACCGGCTTCCGCCGAACGAAGAACAGGACCAGCAAGACCAGCCCGATCGTGCAGGCCAGGACCACCGTGATCAGCCCCACAGGTACCGAGCCCGCGGCGCCGTCGACACCTCGCGGGCCCAGGACCGCCCCGTTGCCCCCGGCCCATTGTGGTGTGTAGCTCTCGCTGGGAACCACCTTGGTCGGCGCAGCCGCGAATCCGGCCGTGTCGACGCCATCGAGGAGGCGCTCGACACCGGTATCGGTGATCGGCAACATCGGCCTGTCGGTCACCCACCACACGGCTTCTTGTGCAGTCCGGGCATCGGTGTCACTGGCGAAGATGTTGTGCATGACCTTGGGCAGCGGCTCCTTGGCCACGCCGCGGTAGCTCACCGGGACGGCGGCCCGTGGTGAACGGTCGAACTCCTCGCCACAGAAGGCCATCAGCTCGTGGCTCGAATCGCCTGGTGGGGCCGTCAACGTCGGGGTTCCGGTGGTCCGGGCCACAGCAGCCTCGACGGTGTTGGGCCCTGCGGTCACGACGGTCTGCTGGGACTCCTGCTCGGGGGCGAACAGCGATCCGTAGGGGATCTCGACCTCGACGGGTGAAGGCGTCGAGTTGTGCACCGTTACCCGCACAGTCGCCGTCTCCTGCATGAAGTCGCTGGTGGCCGTTGCCGCGACCCCGCCGCCCTCGCCTGTCATCACCGACGCCAGGCTCACGCGCTTGGGTTGGGAGGCACCTGGTGCCTCCTGTGCCCGCACCGGGGCTGCCAGGGCCGCCGTCGCGAAAAGGCCCACGGCGCTCATCGCGAAGAAGGCCCGAAGGTGTGCTCGCCGGGGTGATCGGGCAGCGACCCTCGCCGCGGGTTGTGCCAAGGAACGGGCGATCAATCGATGTTGCGCCATGAGACCTCCCGGGGTCTGATCGGCTGGCCCTGCGACCGAGGGTACCGCGGTCGGCGTCATCGAAGTGCTCAGGTTGTACAGAACGGGGCTCTGCCGCCGATCGTCGACCCCTCTTCCTCTTCGGTACGCCCCAGGGCGCTCACGCCCCGCTTCGCGAGAAGGCCCGCGAGGCAACTGGCCCGCGACAAGCTTCGCCGGGATGCCGCAGCGCCGGCCGCCTTGTGTCGCGAACGGACCAGAGACCAATCTGTCGGGATGGGTGAAGGCACGAACCGTACCGACGTCGAGCTCCCGGGCCACGGTGCCGTCACGTTGCGGGGCTGGCTGTACATGCCAGATGGCCAGGCCGGACCCGCTCCGGCGATCGTCATGGCACACGGGTTCTCGGCGGTGAAGGAGATGCGCCTTGACCGTTTCGCGGACGCCTTCTGCTCGGCAGGCCTGGGGGTGCTGGTCTATGACCACCGCAACTTCGGCGCCTCTGACGGCGAGCCTCGACACGAGATCAACCCATGGGCACAGGCGCGTGACTACCGCCGCGCGATCGACTGGTTGACGGACCGGCCCGGGGTGGACCGGGACCGCATCGGCATCTGGGGTTCGAGCTTCAGCGGTGGCGAGGTCCTGGCTGTGGCTGCGTGTGACCCGCGCGTGCGAGCCGTGGTTGCCAACGTTCCTCTCGCGGGGTTGCCAGGCGTCGACTATGACGACCCTTCAGACCGCGACGCGAGGTTCGAGCGGTTGCGCGATGCCCTGCTCGATGAGTCGGGCTCCGGGCCGGCTGACCGTCGAGACCTGCCTCTCGGCCCGATGGCGGTGGTCACCAAAGCTGGCGACGATCGACCGGCATTCTTGCCCCAGCCCGAGTCGGCCGAATACTTCCTGCCGTTCGCGGCAGGGGCCTCCGAGCCCACGTCGTGGAGAAACGACGTGACGGTGGCCTCTCTGCTGTCTGACCCTCCATGGGACCCCGGCGTGTGCGTGTCCCGGATCAGCCCGACCCCGCTGTTGATGATCGTCGCCACGCAGGACCGCCTCGCTGAGACAGCGGTGGCACTTGCCGCCTTCGAGCGCGCCGGCGAGCCTCGACGGCTCGAGCTCTTGGAGGGACATCATTTCGTCCCATACGAGGGTGAAGGCTTCGAGGTCGCGTCGCGCGCAGCTGCGAATCACTTCGTTGAGCACCTCTGACCGGCCAGAAGCTCTGCAACCCATCGCGCCCATCGAACCCATCGCTGAAGTCATCCCGCGACCCTCGCTGCTGAGGGTCTCCGAACCGGCGTGCCCCTCGACGACGGGTGCTCAGCAGGCGACCGAGGTGGGCATGTGAGCTTGGCTGACTGCTTGGTCGTGATCGCAGCAGGCTTGGCTGCCGGACTGGTGAACGCGGTGATCGGATCCGGGAGCCTGATCACCTTCCCGACACTCGTGGCTCTCGGCTTCGCCCCGATCACGGCGAACGTCTCGAACAACATCGGTTTGGTACCCGGATCGATTGGAGGGGCATACGGGTTCCGCCACGAGCTCAAGGGCCAGATGGCACGGGCGCGCACCCTTGCCGCCGGGTCTGCCTCCGGTGCGGCAGTCGGCGCCGGCCTGTTGCTGATGTTGCCCGCCGCGGTGTTCGACACCGTGGTACCCGTGCTCGTCCTCCTGGCATGCGTGCTCATGGCCTTCCAGCCCCGCCTGTCGAGATGGGTGGCGTCTCGACGCCCGGACAGCGAGCACCGAGTCGGGGCGCCGGTGCTGGCGCTGGCCTTCTGCACCGGCATATACGGCGGCTACTTCGGCGCGGCTCAGGGGATCATCCTTCTCGCTGTGCTGTCGGTCCTGGTGCCTGACACGATGGTCCGCTCGAACGCGTTGAAGAACGTGCTGGCCGGCACCACCAACGCCGTCGCCGCTGTGATCTTCGCTCTCTTGGCCCCCGTCGCCTGGACCGCCGTCGCGCTCGTGGCGACAGGCTCGACGGCTGGCGGCATCCTCGGAGCGAAGGTCGGCCGCCGGATCCCGCCCCTCGTGCTCCGGTTGCTCGTCATCTCACTGGGCCTGTTCGTCGCCCTCCGGCTGACGATCCTCAAGCCCTGATCGATCACCCACCACAGCTCTGGCGCTCGAGGTCAGCTGGTTCTGACGCCAGCCGGAGAGTCGTCAAACGTGGCGCGCTGAAGATGTTCTTGACGAATCGCGCAGGGGTCAGGGGTTCGTCCACGGCGTCGAGGAGCTCGCGCACCTTGGCACAGGACAGGGCCCGGCGCGCGGCCAGGACGTCGCTGCTGGCCAGGTCCTCGCGCTCGAAGCGCGCTTGTGCGATGACGAACGGCAGTGCCTTCTGGTGCCCGGGTACCTCGCCTATGATCGCCAACCGTGATGCGATCGGATCAGCGAGGCCTCGCTGATCGATGACCCAGACGTCGGGTCCTGCCACCGCCGCGCCTACACCGATCC
>JAHFUU010000034.1 GCA_023264915.1 Microthrixaceae bacterium
GCGGGCCCGTCTGCCTCGAGCTGGTGGGCGACGTCGCGGTGCTGTTCGATCCCGAGCGCTGCGGCAGCGAGGAGCACTGCATCGAGCCCTGCGACGACGACGCGATCGTCATGGCGTGGCTTCCCTTCCAGGGCGATCGTGAGTGTGGCCGCTGGCTCTGACGGGCGCGGTGCCCGATGACAGCTTGGCCCTCGATCGTCTCGTTCAGGGGAGACGGTTGAACCAGATGAGTGACAGCCCGCTGGTGAGCGCGAGGATCAGCAGCGCAGCACCGATGAACCACCCGGCGATCGATCGGAGCTCGGTCGTGTAGCCAACCGAGGACCCGATGTCCTCATAGACGCTCTTGAGCTGATCTGCGGTTGCTGCGTTGAAGGTCTTGCCGCCTGTCATGTCGGCGATGTCCTTGAGGGCGGCCGCGTCCACGGGCACCTTGACTGTGGTGTTCTCCTGTGGCATTCGGATCGTGCCCTCGTCGGTCCCGAAGGCGATCGTCTACACGGGGACGTTGAGATCCTTCGCGGCCTTGGACCCGACCTCGTTGGGTCGCCCGACGGTCGTGCTTCCATCTGAGAGCAGCACGACTCGAGCTGGTGCCTGGGTGCCCGCCTCATCCGGGGGTGCAGCGGCGATCGCATCGAGGCTCGCGAAGATCGCTTCGCCGATGGCCGTGCCCTGGCCCAGCTTCAGGCCTTCGACGCCCTGCCGCAAGCGATCGTGGTCAGTTGTGGGCGGCACCTTCAAGGTGGCGTTTCCGTTGAAGGAGAGCAGTGCGACATTGATCTTGGGGGGCAGAAGGTCGACGAAGGTCTTGGCCGCGGCCTTGGCTGCTTCGAAGCGGTTGGGCTGAACGTCTGTGGCCTCCATCGACAGGGACGTGTCGATGGCGAGGATGATCGTTGCCCGCTCGCGGGGGATCTTCTGGTCGCGGGCGGGATCGGCGAATCCAACGACAAGGGTCGCCAGCGCCATCAAGAACAGCACCGCCGGTATGTGGCGGCGCCATCCCGGGCTTCTGGGCGCGACGCTTCCGAGAAGTGCCAGGTTCGTGAACCGCACGGCGTAGTGACGGCGCCTTGCCTGCAACATGGCGTACGCGACGGCGAAGGCCAAGACCGCGACCAGCAGCCAGAGGCGTTGCGGGTCAAAGAAGCTCATTGCTCGACATCTCCTGGGAACTTGCGGCCGATCGATGGACAACAGGTCGTGGCTGTGCAGCGTCGCTCAACCGGGATACCGGCATGGGGGCGAACCGTGCGGGGGCGGGGTGGGTCGGGTGGCTGGGCGAGCATCACACCCTCACCCTGGTGAGAGATTCGATCCGCTCACGCCTCCATGTCACGAAGCGGACCAGGTCGAGCAGCCAGTCAGAGTCGGTACGGAGCACGAGGTGGTCAGCACCTGCTCGACGGATGGCTCGGCCGATCTCGGCTCGCTGCGAGGAAGCCGCCGCGGCGAAGCGTTCTCGCACCTTGGGGTTCGCTGTCTGGACCTCGAGCATCTGGCCGGACTCGGGGTCTTCGAGCATCACCAGACCGACGTTGGGCAGATCGAGCTCGCGCGGATCGACGATCTCGACACAGAGGGTCTCATGCCGAGCGCCAAGTGCTCGAAGTGGCCGCTCCCATTCGGTGGCATCCATGAAGTCAGAGACAACCACAGCCAGGCCACGCCTGCGCATGATGCCGTTCAGGTGGGCGAGTCCCCAAGATAGGTCACCTTCACCTGGTTCGGTGTTCCGGGCCGCGCCCGCGACCCGGTGCAGGAACGCCTGGAGGTTGGTCCGGCCACCGCGCGCCGGCACGGTGACGGCTTTGGGGGATCCGAGCAGGATCCCACCCACGCGGTTTCCGGTTCGCTGGGTCAAGAAGCCCACCGTCGCGATCGCAGCGAGCGCCAGATCGCGCTTCTCGCACTCTGCAGTTCCGAAGCCCAGGCTGGCTGACAGGTCAGCGCAAACCCAGGTTTCGAGCTCGCGGTCAGCGATCGTCTCACGAACGTAGGTCTCTGGCATGCGCGCGGTCACGTTCCAGTCGATGCGCCGTACGTCGTCCCCAGGCTGGTACTCGCGGGTCTCGCCGAGCTCGGTGCCGTGGCCTGGCACGAGTCCCCGGTAGTCACCCTGGAGCATGCCGTCGAGTCGTCGAGTGATGCTCAGCTCAAGGCGTCGCAGGATCTCCGCGGTCGGGCCCACGGCGATGTTGGGTGGCCTGTTCTGGCCGATCGTGCCGCGAAGCTCAGCGTTGCGGGATCCCTCAGCCGGCAGGCCCGAACCCATGTTGGCAGGCAAGGACAACTTGGTTACCTCGCCGGTTCCCATGCGCCAGCGGCCTGGGCGTGGGCCTGGCTCTGGGCACCGGATCGCGTGCGTGCGGGATCCTGGGACGGCGCGATGCGGGGCGCGGGAACCGTGGACAGGACCCGGGTCAGGATCTGGTCGACGACCAGTCCTTGGGCCAGTGCCTCATATGAGAGCACCAACCTGTGGCGAAGGACGTCAGGAGCGATGTCGAAGATGTCCTGGGGAAGCGCATAGTAGCGGCCTCTCATCAGGGCAAGCGCCCGGGCTCCGGCCACGAGTCCCAGGCTGGCACGCGGGCTCGCGCCGTAGCCGATCAGCTCCTCGAGCTCTGGCAGGTTGAACTTCGCTGGCTCGCGTGTGGCGAGCACGAGGTTGACCGCGTAGTCGACGACGCCATGGTCGACATATACCTGTTCGGTCTGGCGCTGGAGGTTCGACAGGTCATCGAGTGTCAGCACCTGCGCTGCCTTGGGAGGGTTGACGCCCATGCGGTGCACGATCTCGAGCTCTTCGACGGGGCTCGGGTAGCCGACCACGACCTTCATCAAGAACCGGTCACGCTGGGCTTCGGGAAGGTGGTAGACGCCTTCCTGCTCGATCGGGTTCTGGGTGGCGAGCACCAGGAATGGCTCGGGGATGGGGAAGGTCTTGCCACCGATCGAGACATGGTGCTCGGCCATCACCTCGAGAAGGGCCGACTGGACCTTGGCAGGTGCCCGGTTGATCTCGTCTGCGAGCACGAAGTTCGCGAAGATCGGGCCAAGCTCGATGTCGAACTCCTCTGAGGATCCGCGGTAGATGCGCGTGCCGACGATGTCAGCTGGCAACAAGTCCGGGGTGAACTGCAACCGGACGAAGTCGCCACCCACGACGTTCGAGAGCGTCTCGACGGCGAGGGTCTTTGCCAGGCCGGGGACACCTTCGATGAGGACGTGCCCGCCGGCCAGCAGGCAGACGAACATCCTCTCGATTGCCCGGTCCTGCCCCACTATCACTCGCTTCATCTCGAACAGCGCATGCTCGAGCTGCTTCGCGCTGGCCGCCGTCAAGCCGGCCGGCGGGCCAGTTCGAGGCGTCGGGCCGGGAGGCTGGGGCTGGCGGTGCCTCGCCGCCGCGGACGGGGCGGCGTCAGCCATGGCGCCAGGATCGACCGCGACGTCGGGCATCCTCGCCGGGGCCCAGTCCGAGGCTGCCTGCGAGGCCCGCGGTGCCGGGGGAGGGGATTGCACCGGCGCATGCCCTTGCCCCGGCCGATCTGTTGGGATCATCGGTCCTGGCCGGTCAGGGGGCGTGATGCTGGCAGGACCAGTGCTCGGTTCGGATCCGGCCGTCGAGTCGTTGTCCATCGGTTCTCCTGGAAGGGATCGGGTCACCTGAGAAGGGGATCTTGAGCCTCAGGGGGCGCGCATGCAGCCGGGCGACAGTCGACCACACGAAGTTGAAGACCAACGTAAAGCACCCGGAGCGAAAACGCGTCCCTGACCTGAGTCAGCTTCATCCGAGTCAGCTCCATGTCCAGGCGTCATCGGCGCTGAGGCACTCGAAGGTTAGGTGACCTGTGTCCCTCTCATGCGCGCTCCCGTGCGCTCCCGTTGCGTCGGTGGCCTGCTCGGGCCGGCGTTCCGTGCTGGCGTGCCAGGCCCGGGTCCAGCCGGCTTGATCGCTTGGCCTGGGTGTTCGGCCTGAGTCGCGAGGCGAGTGACTGGCCTGAGCCGCTGGCCCGCGTGCGTGGTTGCGTGCGCCGCATGCGGGCGAGCAGTGGAGGCGTGCCCCGACAGGGCTCGCGACATTGGATACCGTCAAGGGGTGCGCGTGCTCGTGGTCGATGACGAAGTTGATCTCGCAGATGCGGTGGCCAAGGGCTTGCGGAGGGAGGGATACGCGGTCGATGTTGCCTATGGGGGCGAGGAGGCACTGGAGAAGATCCGCTTGAACAGCTATGACCTTGTCTGCCTTGACATCACGATGCCGGGCATCGACGGAAGGCAGGTGTGCCGTGAGGTGCGCAGCGACGGGTTGGCGCCCGGCCAGCCGCGCGTGCTGATGCTCACAGCGCGCGACTCTCTCGATGACCGCGTCGCTGGCCTGGACGACGGGGCGGACGACTACCTCGTCAAGCCGTTCGCATTTCCGGAGCTGTCTGCCCGGGTGCGGTCGCTGCTGCGTCGCGATGCGGGCACCTCGACAGCTGTCATCGAGGTTGGCGACCTGCAGCTGGACACGGCGCGCCACCTGGCGATGCGTGGCGATCACAAGCTCGATCTGACTGCCAAGGAGTTCGCCCTGCTCCGTTACTTCATGACCCATGCCGGCGAGGTCCTGTCCCAGGAGACACTGCTCGAGCATGTCTGGGACGAACATGCCGACCCGTTCACCAACACCGTCAGGGTCACGGTCGGCACGCTTCGCCGCAAGCTCGTCGCCGAGGGCGAGCAGCCCCTCATCGAGACCATCATCGGGCGCGGCTACCGGCTGCGTGAGCTTCCCCGCCAGGGGTCAGGACCAGGCGACACCCTCCGCGAGGGCAAGAGCTGATATGGCTGGCAGCGCATGGTCACCGCATGCGCCGGAAGGGTCGGCGGCCACGGCTGCAACAGGGGCACCCGATCAGGGCTCTGATCACCGAACAGGCCACAGAGCCGGCCAGGGGGCAGATCCAGGCGGGTGGTAGCAACCGGTCGCGCTTCCCCGCAGCATCGAGATGGCCAGCCGCATGCCGAACTGGTTCGGATCGATCCGGTTCCGCCTCACGGTCATGTACTCCGGCGTGCTGTTCCTGCTTGCCGCCTGCATGTTGGGTGGGGTCTATGTGGCCCTTCAGGCATCGTTGGGTGACGAGCAGGTCTACCAGCGCTACCAGCAGACCGAGACGCTGCCCAGCGGGCGCAGGGTGGTGGTCGACGAGGGGATCCTGATAGACGTCGGCAAGCAGGTCGAGCACGATGCGAACCAGCGCGCCATCCAGCTTCTCCGCGAGTACTCCTTTGCGGGCCTGCTCGTGCTGTTCGTCACGAGCCTCGGTGTCGGTTGGGTCGTGGCCGGTCGCGTGCTCAAGCCGATAGAGCGCATCACCTCTGTGGCCCGCAACATCCAGGCCACCGATCTGAAGCGCCGCATCCACCTCGACGGCCCCGACGACGAGCTGAAGGAGCTCGCGGAAACCTTTGACGGCATGTTGGGCCGGATCGACGATGCCTTCGAGCAACAGAAGCTGTTCATCCAAGAGGCCTCCCACGAGCTGCGCAATCCCCTCGCCGTGATCCGCACGAACATCGACGTGACGCTGTCGGATCCGGGCGCACCTGCAAGCGAGCTCCGCCAGACGATGCAGGTGGTGCAGCGCTCCACCGAGCGGATGGCCACCCTCGTCGACGACCTTCTCGTGTACGCGCGCAAGGGGACAGACACCGTCGCGCGAGCTCTCGAGCCCATCGACGCCGCCGCCCTGGTTCGTGAGGCTGCTGAGGAGTTCCGCGCTCCCGCAGACGCCCGCGGGCTCGAGCTGTGCGAGCACACCCCGCAGACGCAGCTGTGGGTTCTCGGCGAGCGCGATGCGCTTCGCCGCGGGCTGGCCAACCTCTTGGCGAACGCCACGAGGCTGGCACCGCCGGGCACCGAGATCACCTTGTCGGCCGGAAGGGAAGGCCCCTGGGTCTGGATGGCGGTCCAGGACGAGGGCCCCGGAATCGCCCCAGAGGACCAGGAACGGGTGTTCCAGCGCTTCTTCCGGGGTGACACGGCAGGGGGCCGGCAGCAAGGCCGCAGTGGCCTCGGCCTCACGATCGTGCGACAGATAGCCGAGGCCCACGGCGGTGAGGTTCGCCTCGTGTCAGAGATCGGCCGCGGCTCCGCGTTCGCCATCTGGCTCCCTGCCGCCGCAACCGACACATACGAAGCGCCCTCCAACCGTCACCGTCCTTCCAGCCGCCGCTCGCAGACCTCGGAGCTGCCAACCCCGCCGAAACGCCCGCCGTCGCCAGCCCACCCTCGAGCCAGCGGGACGACCCGGAGCTGACGCCTCCGCGGGCGGGTGAGATGTCTGACTGTGGATGTGCCGAGCCCTCCCGCTCGCAAGGTGGGAACGCTGTTGAGGGCTCGTCTGAGCCGGCCCTGGCATCAGGGGTCGAGCGTGTCGGCGGGGCCACTGAGCCCGGTGAGCGCTCGAGCGGTGCCTGGATTGTGAGGCTGGTGCAGGTCGCGGTGCTTGCGGTTCCTGTGGGCATGGTCGTCGGGGGGGGGTGGGAGAAGCGGATGGTCGTCGATGACGGGTTCATCTACTTCCGGATCGTGGACCAGCTGCTCGCCGGCCACGGGCCCGTGTTCAACGCGGGGCAGCGGGTCGAGGTGTTCACCAGCCCGGCCTGGTTGGGCGCTTTGGCCACGGGCCGGGCCCTCTTCGGTTGGGTAGCCACCAACAGCGAGATCGCCGTGGTCGAGGGAATCGCCTTGATGGCATGCGCGGTCGGGTTCGCCGAGGCTGGTGCGATCCGGTTGGCGCAGGCCTTGGGGGCGACATCCCCGGGTCTGGCGCTGGACGGTACGCCAGGTGCCGGACTTCGCGTTGATGCAGCCCCAGATCGGGCATCGGCTGTCGACGGCGTTGCTTTCGCGACGTCGGGGCTGTCCCCGACATCGAGGTTCAGGGGTCGCTCGTTGTATGTGCCTGCGGGCGCGCTGGTGCTTGCCGCCTTCCCGCCCATGTGGCACTGGGCGACCTCGGGCCTCGACACGGCCCTGTTCCTGTGCTGGATCTCAGGGTCCTTCTTCGCTCTGGCCGCCTACGCTCGTCGGCTCGGCGCAGCCGCGGACCATGACGGTCCTCGCACCTGGCGCGAGGTGGCACGGACCGTCGCCGTGGCGCTGCTCGTCGGCTCGGGGTGGTTGGTGCGGCCAGATGCCGTGGTGTTCTCGTTCATGTTCCTGGCGACACTCGCAGCCCTTCAGCCGCGGCCCAGGTCTGGCTTCGCGGTGGTCTGTGCCGGGGTTGCGCCCTCTGTCGCGTATCAGCTCTTCCGCATGGGCTACTTCGCGAACTTGGTCCCCAACGTCGCTTTGGCGAAGCAGGCCGATCAGAGCGCTTGGGGGCGCGGATTGGACTACTTGAACGACACGGCTTCGACCTACTCGATGTGGCCGATCGCAGTCTTGCTGGCGGCTCTGGTCACCCCCGTGCTGTGGCGTCACCGGGGCGAAGCCGTCAACGGACCCGTGACGAGGGCGCGCGTGGTCCTCGTGGCCGTCGCTCCGCTGCTGGCCGGCTTGTTGCACGCTCTGTGGGTCGCCCGAGTCGGTGGCGACTACCTTCACGCCAGGTTCGCCCTTCCGGCGATCTTTGCCCTGTCGTTGCCCGCGGCAGCCGTCGAGCTCCCCCTCGATCTGTCGGGGCTGCCCCGGGCGCAACGCGTGGCGGCGGCGTTGGCTGCCGCCCTGATGGTTCCACTCGTCGGCTGGTCATGGGTCGAGTCGAGCAGCCACGGTCTCCTTCGTCCAGATGACGAGGGACAGCGGCCGTCTTACCTCTTCCTGGGCACCTCCACCAACGCGACCGAGCTGTCTGACTACCCGATGCTCTCCCAGTACGGCTATGACCTGAAGGATCAAGGGCTCCGCGGCGAGAACGTCCTGGTCGACACGACCACGGGCAGCCACGTGATCGCGTCAGCCCCCAGGTGGGGGACGGTCGGCTACTTCGGCTCCATCGGCGCTGGCGCTGCTGCTGCCGGCCCCGATGTCTGGGTGATCGACGGACTTGGACTGGCCGACCAGATCGGGTCTCGCATGCCGGTGTCCGGCTCGCTGCCCGGGCATCAGAAGGCGCTCCCGTTCGCTGTGGCAGAGGCGCGCTTCGCACTTGCTGAGCCTGCACCCGGGTCCGACGCCGCGGCCGTGCGTCGGGCGCTGGGTTGTGGCGACCTGTCCGAGCTCATCGACGCGACCGAATCACCGCTCACGCCGGGAAGGTTCTTGAGCAACCTGATCGCCGCTCCTCGGCTTGCGCGCATGGAGATCCCCTCGAGGGGCGTCGACATGGAAGCGAAGTTCTGCCCGCGGAGCGCCTCTGGCTGAACAGCGTCGTGCGCGCGGGTGAGCTCACTCACTTCGGGCTTGCGTGCGAACAGCGAGCGTCAGCGAGGGAGCGTGGGGGCGCAGCCCCCGAGGGAACTGGCTGGCTTTACCCGGGCTTTGCAGCGCGCTCCCTAGGTTCAGCTCAGACAGACCGCGAGCCTGCCCCGCGCGTCGGGCGCCGAACTGATCGGCGCCGCCCCAGCCAGAAGACACAAGACCAAGGAAGCCATGACGACGATCTGGGAAACAGAACCGGGCCCGAACCCACCGCTGCCACCGGAACCCACTGCACCCCCAGCCACAGAACGGTCGCGTCAGCGCCGGTACCCCTACTCGGCTCCGACATCCCCGCCCCCACTCCCTCCGTCCTCCTCCTCTCCTCCCACCGGGCGAGGGCGTGGGCGGCGGGCAGCGACCGCCATGGTCGGGACCGCCGCCGTGCTGGTAGCCGGTTTCGGTGCTGGCATGTACCTGAACAGACCTGATTCCAATCCGGCGACAGCCGCTGAGCATGCAACCGCGGCCCGCCAGGAACCGTCGACACCCATGGTGTCAGGATC
Organism: Microthrixaceae bacterium; assembly: GCA_023264915.1. Lineage (GTDB taxonomy): Bacteria > Actinomycetota > Acidimicrobiia > Acidimicrobiales > Acidimicrobilacustridaceae > JACPNV01. The sequence continues at coordinate 8,929 of JAHFUU010000034.1, forward strand.
CACCGACGAGCCGGCTGCCGCAGTCGCCGAAGCACTCGGACCGTCCGTGGTTCAGATCGAGCTCGGTCAGGGGCTCGGGTCGGGCGTGATCTATGACAAGAGCGGGTTGATCCTCACCAACGCCCATGTGATCGATGCGGGCAGCTCCCAGGACCTGTCCGGAGCTGCGCCGGGCGTCGCCCCCGGTTCGAGCCCAGGCGCCGCTGGCTCCTCCAAGGGAGACACCGTGAAGGTCCGCTTCCATGATGGATCGACCCTGGACGGGACCGTGCTTGGCTCAGACAGCCAAGCTGACATCGCCGTCGTGCGGGTCGAGAGCCCCAAGGACCTGCCGGCCGCGCGCCTCGCAACTGACAAGGCCCGTGTCGGCCAGGTCGCCATCGGAATCGGCAGCCCCTTCGGGCTTCAGGAGACGGTCACGGCGGGCATCGTGAGCGCCGTCGACCGCCCGGTCGCGGGCGAGACCGGGATCTCGGTGAACATGCTGCAAACCGACGCTCCGATCAACCCCGGCAACTCCGGTGGCGCTCTTGCGAACCGGCGAGGCGAGGTCATCGGGATCAACTCGGCCATCTACAGCCGCAACGGTGAGAACAACGGCATCGGTTTCGCGATCCCCATCCAGACGGCCAAAGCGGTCGCGGACAAGATCGTCAAGGGCGAGTCGCTCGACCATGGCTATCTCGGCGTGAGCTCCAAGGCCACCACCGGCGGAGAGTCGGGCGCGCTGCTCGCCAACGTCGCTTCCGGTAGTCCGGCAGCCAAGGCGGGGCTGAAGACCGGCGACGTGGTCACGAGTGTGGACGGAGCCAACATCACCGACCCGGCGGACCTTTCTGCTGCAATCGTGGCCCACAGCCCTGGCGACACCGTCAGCCTCGAGGTCAGGCGCAATGGCTCCACCGAGACCGTGTCCGTGCAACTCGGCGTACGTCCGGCCCAGTCGTCGGCTGACCCTGGCTCTCAGCCAGGCGGTAGGAGCACGCCGCGCAACCCGGGTCAGGCAAACCCGGGTCAGGCAAACCCGGGTCAGGGTGACCCGGGCCAGGGCAACCAGCTCGACCCGGGCCAGTCGATCCCGGGTCGCCAGAGCGGGCGTGGTTCTCGAGGAGGCAACTGAGAGGCGAAGCCTCACGACATCAGATCGGTCGCGCCGGAGGCCAACTCGGAAGGGGGCTTGGTCTTCGGTGCGGCACGAAACAGATCTCGGATCAGCCCATACGGGTCGACCGAGTTCCCAGCCGGCAGTGGCACGCACCTCGGTGCGTGCCACTGTTGGTCGTGGGCTCCGTCCGACCGTGCCCGACGCCGGCGATGGGCAGCATCCCGAGCGCCAGCGAGGGTGCGGGGGGGCGCAGCCCCCGGCAACTAGAACTAGATCCTCGGGCTGACCGTGGTGCCTTGGCTGTCCTAGGCTGCGCGGGTCATGGAAACCGTGGTTGTCCTGCTGATCGGCGCGGCGCTGGTCCTGGCCATCCTGGGCGGCAGCCTGCTCGTCGCCCGCCGCAACAAGCGCCGAATCCCTCTCGAACCCCCGCCCGGCGCGCCGGGCATCCCCGAAGAGGTCAAGGAGGACGTCGCCCGCCGCAAGGCCGAGCTCATCGAGCGCATCGAGCAGGAGGCACACACCGCGCGCGAAGAGGCCGGCCTGTCAGAGGTCGAGGCCAAGCTCGACAAGAAGAGGCGTCGCCGGAGTGAGGACGACTTGCCTGGGGTGTCGGCCGCTCCCGCTGGCACGCCCCGGGGGCCGGCAGCGCCACGTCCGACGGTTCCGCCGCCGGAGATGCCCGCGACCGGAGCCGACGAGGAACGAGCCGGCTCCTTGGACGCCGGTGCGCATCTCGACGCCGATGTCGGTCTGGACGCAGGACTCGGTGCCGATGCGGCTGTCGTCGAGCCGGTCCCGGTCAAGCCGCGGTTCCGCGACCGGCTGAACAAGGCCCGCAGCCGTCTCGCAGGTGTCGTCGGGTCGCTGCGAAGGGCCAAGATCGACGAAGACGTCTGGGACGAGCTCGAGGAAGCTCTGATCAGCGCGGATGTCGGCATCGAACCGACTCAGGAGCTGCTCGACCACCTGCGCGGGCGCGTCCAATCCGAGGGGATGACCGAGGGCGCGCAGCTGCTCGACGCGCTCAAGGACGAGATGAAGCAACGGCTGTCGGGGTACCACGTCGGCTTGGACTACGCGGCGTCCAAGCCGAGCGTGTGGCTCTTCGTGGGCGTGAACGGTGTCGGCAAGACCACCACCATCGGCAAGATCGGCAAGCGAGAGGTGCAAGGCGGCAAGGTCGTCGTCATGGCCGCGGGTGACACCTTCCGTGCTGCGGCTGCCGAGCAGCTCCAAACCTGGGCTGAACGAGCGGGGGCTGATCTCGTCCGTGGCAACGAGGGTGGTGACCCGAGCGCTGTGATCTTCGACGCGATCGCCAGCGCGGCTTCTCACAAGGCTGATCTGGTTCTGGCTG
>JAHFUU010000387.1:0-556 GCA_023264915.1 Microthrixaceae bacterium
GTGCTCGCCGCTGACCGCCAGGCCAAAGCGGGTCACGCGCTGCACCGGCTTGACGCTCGGGTGCGAGCGACCCGTGAGATGCCCGTGGAGATCGGCGAGTCGCGGACGGTTCCTGGGACCGGCCGGCATCCAGGGCAAGGAATCGCCGCAGCTGATGTGGGCGTCGGCGGCTCGCGGGTCGAGCACCTGCCTCCGACCGGTACCGCGGTGTCCTCTCCGGTCGGGGAGGGCTTGACTTGTTCCCTGAGGGGTGAATAATGACGGGTGACGGAGCCGACTGGTGATCCGTCCCGAACAGGGCTCGCGCTGGCCAGCTGGGGTTTGCGGCCGGCACGACGGCTCGCCGCGAGCGACAACGAGAGGGAGACAGACATGGCAATTCCCGTGAATCCAGCTGGTGAGACCCACCGATCGACCCGCCGATCGACCCGCCGCGAGGGCCGGTCCAAGCGGTGGAGGCTGTTGATGGTGGTGCCGGCGGTCGCGCTCAGCGTGCTCGCATGGGCAACTCACGCGAGTGCAGCCTTGCCGGTCGGCGGGCTGACCGAGGCGGTGA
>JAHFUU010000387.1:566-3699 GCA_023264915.1 Microthrixaceae bacterium
CCTACGGCTGCGCATCCTCGACCGGTTGTGCTCGTTCACGGAACCCTCGAGAACATGGGCTTCAACTGGGCGGCGGTCTCACCTACCTTGAAGAACGCCGGCTACTGCGTGTTCGCTCTCAACTACGGGACGAACCTGTTGTCGATGGATGAGCGTTTCGACGGGCTCGACGACATCGCGAGATCAGCCGGCCAGCTCAAGTCATTCGTAGACAAGGTGTTGGCGTCCACCGGTTCGAGCAAGGTCGATCTCGTCGGCCATTCCCAAGGTGGGATGATGCCGAACTACTACATCAAGCGCCTGGGTGGCGCACCCAGGGTCGGCACGCTCGTCGGGCTCGCCCCGAGCAACCACGGCACTGATCTGAGTGGGCTGGTCGCTCTGGGTGAGCAGATTGGCATCATGACCGGGCTCAACACCTTCGGGATGATGACAGCGCCAGGGCTGGTGCAACAAGAGCGAGGCGGTGCGTTCCAGACAGCGCTGTTCTCTGATGGTGACACCGTCCCAGGCCCGCGCTATGTCGTCATCGCGACGACCAAGGACGAGGTTGTAACCCCATATAGCAACGGGTTCTTGAAGGGCGCCAACGTGGTGAACATCACGATTCAGGACCAATGCCCGAACGATGGCACCGGCCACATCGGGATCGTGTTCGACGGCCCGACGATGCAGAACGTCCTGAACGAGCTCGGACCGAAGGCAGCGAACTTCAAGGCGACCTGCACCGGCTACGGCGTAGGGGTCTGAGCATCGGGATCTCCCGCTGGTAGGGCCGGGAGCACCCCCCGCTCCCGGCCCCCACACGAGCTAGCCCAGGCAGCGACCCCTGGTCTGCCTGGGCTCGCTCGCGTTCGGGTGTGGTGGCCCCGCCCGGTGCGGCGCGGACCGAGAGGGTCCCCTGCGCCGCCCGCGAGGCAAGCCCGCAGTCGCTCAGGAGCAGCAAGATCACGTGACGGAGACAGGACTCGCCTCCAGCGGGGTCAACGGTTGCGGTCTTGGCGACCCGGCCGTAGGGGTCGTAGCACACCGCGGACGGTGCCCCGGTGCGGGATCTTGTCGCGCGAAGTCAGATGCGACACAGGCTGTAGGCGGCCACAGGCAGCGTCATTGGCGTATGTTCATCAGCTGGTTCTTTAACGTCAAGGAAGTCAAGGGCAGCCGGTTCGCGATAGTACCGATCGGTCTAGCAGGGTCGCTGTCAAGGACCCGAGGGGGTCGTTGTTGACGTAGTCAACATGGAACGGCCGGCTCCGGCCGCAAGTGCGTGGATCATCCACCATTGAGGCGGAGCCAACATACGGAAGGAGCCAGCCATGTGCAGTCTTGCGCATTCTGATGCGATTCACCTCGGTATGGATGTCCACAAGGATTCGATCTCGGTTGGGATCTTGCGGCCGGGGGACGACACCCCCGATGTGGAGAAGATCTTTCATGACGAAGAGTCGGTTCGCCCTCTGGTGGGCCGGTTCCCGGAGCCGGGTCTGTTGCGAACCTGTTATGAGGCCGGGCCGACTGGGTATGGGCTGTGTCGGTTGCTGGTGTCGTTGGGGGCGCGGTGTGAGGTGATAGCGCCGTCGATGATCCCCAAAGCGCGCGGTGACAAGGTCACCACCGACACGCGCGATTGCCGGCGCCTCGCGCGTTCACCGCGCTGGCGAGCTGGTCGCGATCAGGGTGCGGGCACCGTTGGAAGAAGCGGTTCGGGACCTGTGCCGCACCCGGGGCGACATGGTCCAAGACCTGACCCGGGCCCGGAATCGCTTGTCCAAGTTCTTGCTGCGCCACTCGCTGGTATGGCGGGGCACCTCGAACTGGACCCGCGCCCATGACCGATGGCTCGACGCGGTGCGCTTCGCCGAACCTGCGCTCGAGTTGACCTACAGCCACTACCGGGGCGTGGTCACGACGCGGGACGCGCAACTCGCCGCGGTGGAAGCTGACCCGGTGCCATGGTTCGACCGGGACCCGTTCGCCGACGCGGTCCACCGGCTCGGCGCGTACAGGGGCGTGACGCACTGGGCGGGCTGGGTCTCGCGGCGGAGGTGTGTGACTGGCGACGGTTCGCGAATGCATCGGCGTTCATGGGCTTGGCGGCCTGGTCCCGTCGGAGTACTCCAGTGGCGGATCGACGCACCGCGGGCATCTCACCAAGGCCGGCAACGCCCATGTCCGCGCCCAGCTCATCGAAGGAGCCTGGCAATACCGGCACCGTCCCTTTGCCGGCGGTGTGATCGCCAAAGGCCAACAAGGCGTCGCTGCTGGCACCGTCGCCCGGGCATGGAAGGCGCAACTCAGGTTGCATCGCCGGTTCTGTCACCTGGCCGAGAACAAGAACAGCATGAGCGTCGTTGCCGCCGCGATAGCCCGAGAGCTCGCCGGGTTCTTGTGGGCCGAGATGAACGCGGCCTGACATGTCCTGTCTGGGCGACACCATGGCTGGCTGACCTGGTGACCGAGCGTTCCACGATGCGTCGGCACACCGCCGTTGCAGGCCTGATCCCCGTTGCCACTATGTCTCGGCTCAGCCGAGACGCGCTTAGTCAGGGGCAACTTCGGCAGATAACTGTCCTGGGGTCCCGACCCGCGTACATCAGTGTGGCGGCCAGTGGATCCAGCACCCCCGGGCGTATCATCGAGCACTCGGAGCCAGACCACCACCTCAACACGAGCGCGGACGCGACCGTCGACCCGACCGCGCCAACGCGACCAGGAAGACCCAAGGGGCCTTCCATACCCAGTGTGCTGACGAGCACTGACCGGGCAGTCAAGGCTGCCCCTCCGGGCGGCCTACGGCCGGCCTTGACTGCCCTATCCCATCCAACGCGCCCAAACTCACCGATCTACCGAACATCGGAGGCCACTTGACAAGCCGTTCCACATCAGTGGTAGGGATTCGACTCGGTGGTCGTTCCAGCCACGCCATCCAAGGGTCGCGGCATATGCATCCGATCCGGTCCCTAGCACCTGACACTGACGGATCCGTCAACGCTGCCGCTTACCGCAGTACCTCCGTCGGCCAGAGGACCGTGAACTACGCCGTCCCGCTTTCCTTTCGCGAGCTCGACGTCAGCCCCAAGGCTTTCGACAGTAGGCTGTACGCCCGCCCAGCCCACGGTGACGCCAACTCGGT
>JAHFUU010000388.1:0-845 GCA_023264915.1 Microthrixaceae bacterium
ACCACAACCGGAGAGCACCGCTGCCAGGACGCTCAACAACAAGATGCTGCGCTGCATACGATGCCGTGTCTACCAGCTCCGGGTGTGCCCCTTGCATCGCTCGGGCAAGACCCAACGTCGTGGAGGTCGCCATCTCTGGATCCAAGAGCCCAACTGGTGCCCGCTCTGGTGGCTTCGGCGACCCTGAGGTGACACGGCTCCGGCTGTGCGTGTTGCGAGTCGCCCGCCGGCTTCGCCAGCACGCCTCCCATGGGATCACACATTCCCAGCTGTCGGCCCTGTCGACCATCGACCACCACGGTCCCCTGACCCTCGGGGAGCTCGCCCAGCTCGAGAACGTTCGACCGCCCTCGATCAGCAGGATCGTTGCCGCCCTGGAAGGGGACAGGTACGTCGACCGCGTGGTTGCCGATACGGACCGGCGCATCGCCCTGGTTCAGGCAACGCCCAAGGCCCGCACCGAGCTCGATGCCATCCGGCAGGAGAGAGATGCCTGGCTGGCACGCCGGCTGTCCCTGCTCACGAGCGCGGACCGGCTTCGCATCCTCGATGCCCTTCCAGCCCTCGAGCGACTCCTCGAAGTGCCAGATGAGCCTCGCCATGCCTGAGTCTCCCGGTGCGGCGCCTGCCGCATCCCAGGACCTCAGCCTTCGGTGACCTCGCCCTCTGCACTCTCGGGGACGGTGGTGGTCCCTGGAGGAGGTGGCGGCGGGATGCTCCCAGGAGCCGGAGGCGGAGCCACAGCACCGCCAGGAGCCGGAGGCGGAGCCACAGCACCGCCAGGAGCCGGAGGCGGAGCCACAGCACCGCCAGGAGCCGGAGGCGGAGCCACAGCACCGCCAGGA
>JAHFUU010000388.1:855-3697 GCA_023264915.1 Microthrixaceae bacterium
AGCCGGAGGCGGAGCCACAGCACCGCCAGGAGCCGGAGGCGGAGCCACAGCACCGCCAGGAGCCGGAGGCGGAGCCACAGCACCGCCAGGAGCCGGAGGCGGAGCCACAGCACCGCCAGGAGCCGGAGGCGGAGCCACAGCACCGCCAGGACCCGGGGGCGGAGCCACAGCACCGCCAGGACCCGGGGGCGGAGCCACAGCACCGCCAGGACCCGGAGCGGGGGCCGGGGGCGGTGCGGTCGTCAGGTAGAAGGAGAGCGGCTGCCCAGATTGCTCGTTGGCCTGCAAACCTGCGAGCACTCGCTCCATCTCAGAAGCGGTCTGGTCGCTGGCGCGGCCCGTTCGCTCCTGGTAGACGAGCACACCCAGGTCGTGGAAGTACGCGTCGGATGGGACTGCGGGAGCCTGGCCTGGCCCCTTCTGGCCGCCGACGGCCTGGTTGACCGAGCTGGCGACCTTGTCGGCCCCCTGCTTCAAGTTGTCGAGAAATCCCATCGTCACTCCTTGGTCGTCGGTTCCGAGTGCCGTCGATGATCGGTCACGTAGCCGTTGAGAATCTACTCTCGGGCCTTCGCCCCGGCCCGACGAGCCTTGTGACTGGTCTAGGCGCTGCCCGCCAGGAATCCTCAAAGGTCGTATCACGTGAAGCGCGAGTCAAGTTCTGGCCGAGGCAGGCTCGAAGATGCCGGGGAGCAGCGCAACGGCTCACCTCGCTCGCATCTTCGGGCTTGCCCGTGCGAACAGCGAGCGGCAGCGAGCGGGCGTTTGCACGGAACCGGGTGTGAGCGCCGACGGCGCCCCGAGAGATGAGGGGTCGCGGATCCCATCCCGATCACATGGCTCGTCGGGGCCGGAGCGAAGCCCCGCCAGCTCTCAGATATCCTGCGGCATTGTGCCGGGGCTCTTCACCGATGAGTGGATCGAGGCGTTCGACGATGCCGTACGCGCTGATCGCTCGCTATCCGAGGCGGCCGAACGCCTGGGAATGGTCATCGAGCTGCACGTAACCGGCACGCTCGCTGAAGGCGATCGAGGAGGCGAGCAGGTGTACTGCGTCAGGCTCACTTCCGAGGAGTTCGGTGTTCGCAAGGGTCCGAGCAACGACACCACCATCGGTTTCCGAACCGATCACGCAACGGCTACCGCGATCGCCACCGGGTCACTGAGCGCCCTGACGGCGATGATCGACGGCAGGCTCAAGATCAAGGGCGACCTGCACCGTGTCGTTGGTGACCACGACGTTGCGCACCTCGGTGTGGTCCTGGCCGCGCTTCAACCCGGCACGAAAGCTGCAGCCAGTGCCTGAGTTGCCAGAGCTGCAGGCCCACGCCGAGCGGTTGAACGACTGGCTCACCAATCGCACCCTCATGTCATTCAGGCCCCTGAGCTTCACGGCGCTCAAGACTGCAACACCGAGCCCCGACGAGGCTCTCCGAAGTGCCGTCGGGGGTGTCACCCGCCGGGGGAAGCACTTGCTGATGAGCTTCCCCGACGGACGCGACGGCCACGGCATCACGTTCGTCGTGCACCTGATGCAGGGGGGACGGCTGAGACCTGACGAGGACCAGAAGGCGAGGCCGCGCTCGGGAATCGCCCGGTGGACGTTCGACCACGGGCCGGCGCTCTTGCTCACCGAAGCCGGCAAGGAGAAGAGGGCTGGCATATGGGTCGTGACTGGAGACCCCCTGGCAAGCGCGCCACTGCTCGGTCTGGGTCCCGAAGCCGACGCGCTCGACGCCGAGCGCCTGGGTGAGATCCTGGCGCGGCACTCGGCGCGCTTGCACGGCGTCCTTCGCGACCAACGGGCGATCGCCGGGATCGGCCGAAGGCTCGCAAACGAGGTGTGCAACCGGGCAGGGCTCTCGCCCTTCGCCAACGCGTCCCGTCTGGGAACCGGCGAGATCCAAAGGCTCGCGCGTGCGATCACCGAATGCATCGATGAGTCCCTCGCGTTCGAGCGTTCCCGCACCGACATGAGCTCGTCGAAGGAGCGGAAGGGGAACGTCCACCACCGGGCGGGCGAGCGCTGCCAACGCTGCCAGGACACCGTCCGCTCTGTGGAGTATCGCTCCTACACGGTGAGCTACTGCCCGACCTGCCAGACGAAGGGGAAGATCCTCGCCGACAACACGACATCGAAGTTCCTTCGATGACTCAGACTCGAGGTTCGGCGTAGGGGTGTCTCCCTCTAGTGGGCAGCGGCGATGGAGTTGCCGAGCTTGGCCCGGTGCTCAGCGAACACGTCCACAGCCAGGAGCGCCACGAGCGGGCCCAGCACCCGGGCAGAGTTCAAGGTGCGATACAGGACCACTGAGGCATAGAACGGCTCCAGCACTGCGAATGGCAAGCACGCGGCAAGCTCGAGCGTCCGCCTCCGGAAGAAGCGCACGACCACATAGACGCCAAGCAGCAGCCCAAGCACTGCAATCACCATCTCATCCATCCTGCCTGTAGGTGACCAACCGAACCGGTAGCTGTCGACGAAACCCTTGAACGGAACGACAACGAAGTTCTCGGGTGCATCGGTTCCCCACCCCAGGCGTGACTGCACATACAAGAACCAAAGCACTCCCGCAAGGCCAGGCCACACCACAACCGACAGCCGCGACCGTCGCGTGCCCGGCGCGAAGGCCGCGATGATCACCAGGGCCAACCACGACTGCTCTCGCGCCAAGACTGCCAGGACCCCCACCACCGCGGAACACCCCCACCGGTTGCGTCTCACCAGCAAGACGACGCCGATCACGCAGGCCGCTGCCAGACCGTCGGCAACGTCGAGCGCGAGTGAGACCAGGACAGCGGGACTGAAGGCAAATGCATATCCCACCGCTGCCGGAGCACG
>JAHFUU010000389.1 GCA_023264915.1 Microthrixaceae bacterium
GTGTCCTGCCGAGACCTCGGCGGAGAAGCAACGCCTGACCAGCTGGAATGCTGATCAGGCGTGGGTCGGGGTGGCGGGATTTGAACCCACGACCTCTTCGTCCCGAACGAAGCGCGCTACCAAGCTGCGCCACACCCCGAGATGTGGACGTTGAATGGTACCTGACCCGACGACGTCATCCGAAAGGGAGTTCAGTCCTGCTCTCGATGTGGAGGCGAAGCTCGGAGCGGTTTGCTTGCACAATGCCGTCAGGCTTGGACGACCTCGCCGTGAGCCAGATCAGTCTGCTCGTCGACACCCTCGTAGTAGGAGTATCCAGACAGCAACACATCGGTGGCCCTGCGCAGCCTGTGCGCGTCGAGGGGCTTGATCAACCATCCGTCAGCGCGACTTCGCCTCGCAAGGAACACGTCCGGCGCCCGGTCCAGCAACATGAGCACAGCCGTGATCGGGATCCTGTCCAGGTCCTCGTCTGCCCGTATGTCCATGCACACCGCCATCCCACCCTTGTTGCCGATCTGGAGATCGAGGATGACCAGATCAGGCTGTATCTCCCTCACCGCAGCCACGGCATCGACACCGCTGTGGACCCGGAACACAGCCACATCGTCAGAGGACAGGGCACCGTCGACTTCCTCATAGATCCACTCGGCATCGGTCGCCAGCAACACAGAGGGCACGGCCCGAGGCTACCTGTCAGTCTGACCACGGCCCAACTGGCGGCCAACCTGCCGCAGTGCCCGAGGCTTTCCCTCAAGCCCGGCAGCTCCACAACGTTCCGACGACGCCGTGCGCGCCGAAGCACCGTGCACGCGGACCGCCACCGCGGGGCGATCACCTGACTGCTGAGTCATGGTCGCCATCTTCTGGTCGTGGCATTCGCGTGGATCACTGGCTGCCGACCCGAAGTCGTGACATCTGCCCGGCAGCTGGCGCTGACTACTCGACGTTCCCGCTTGCAGTCGCTGGCTGCCCGAGCTGGCGCAGACGGCCCGACATCCACGAAGCGGATCGGGTCCTGTGAGCCCTCGACTCGCTCCGGCTCATCACCTCGCATCGCCTTGTTACGATGCGCTGACGCCGTCACGGGTCGCCAAGATCGACAGGCCCGTGCCGGAAAGCCAGACCACCCGGAGGCAACGTTGCTCGAGATCCATGTGGAGGAGCTGCACGAGTACACCTTGTGCCGCCCAGTCGGAGAGCTCGATGCGTACACCGTGGCCCAGTTCCGAGAGGCCCTCGCCGAGCTGGCCGCCGCCACTCGCCTCCTCATCGACCTGTCCGAGGTCCCGTTCATGGACTCGGCCGGGCTTGGCGCGCTGATCGGCGGCATCCGGCGGGCTCGCGAGGCCGAGGGCGAGGTATCGGTGGCTTGCAGCCGCCCCACCCTCACACGCCTTCTGCACACGACGGGCTTTGACCGCATCGTCCCGGTGACCGAGACCGTTGACGCTGCGGCACAGGCACTGGTGAGCCCGCCAGATGACCTGATGTGAGCATCCCAAACCCATGGATCGGCATCCGTCGGGCTTTGTCAGCCTCCGGCCCGCTCACCCAAGGCTGGCAGGGTTGCTGAGCCACGCTGCAACGTGGTTCCGGCACCCTCCGGCACCCTCCGGTGCCCGACCGCCCACAGCGCGCACGGTCAAGCACAGGCTCACTCCTTGAAGAGGTGCCGGGCGACCTCGGCGAGCCCGTCGAGATCATGCACATCTGTCCGCAGGTACGGGACACGCACCACCGGTGCGGGCGCCACCCGTTCGGCCAGGCCCGCCAGGTGCTCCTCCTCCTTGGAGGCCACCATCAAGAAGTCCGACAGGTTCTCATAAAGGCCCCCCAAGTCGGTTCCGGTGAAGGTCTTGGCCCGCTCGTGCATCGCGGCCGGTGAGGCATCCGAGAACCTGGGGTGCATCCGGTTGACTATCAACGCGCGAACCGGGATGTCGGCTTCGTGCAGCTTCTGGGCGAAGTAGGTAGCTTCGGCCACCGTGTCGTGGTGCGGTGCGGCCACGAGCACGAAGGCGGTCTGATCGTGCGTGAGCAGCCGAAGAACGTGCTGGGCCCGGAGCTTGAAACCCTCCTCCATGCCGTCGAATGCCTGGAAGAAGGCGATCGCGTCCTTCACCACGTCACCCCCGACCACCTTTGACACTGTTCGTAGGAAGGCTTGCGCGGCGACGTTGACGGCCTTCACGAAACCCCGCGTGGGTGCCATGACGATCCTGTAGAGGCGATGATCGAGGAACCGTGTCAGGCGCTTCGGTGCCTCGAGGAAGTCCAGGGCATTGCGGGTCGGGGGGGTGTCGACGACGATCAGCTCGAAGTCATACTCGTCGTGCAGCTCGTAGAGCTTCTCCATCGCCATGTACTCCTGGGTGCCCGACAGTGCGCCCGAGATGTTGCGATAGAAGCGGTTGGCAAGGATGCCTTCGGCTTGCACCTGGCTTTCTGAATGCTTCACCACCAAGGCGTCGAAGGTGCTCTTGGTGTCAAGCATCAGGGCCCACAACTCACCTGGCCACCCACCTTCGATCCTGGTCGGCGAGTCGGAGAGCCCTTCCAGCCCCAAGGCATCCGCAAGGCGTTTGGCCGGGTCGATGGTCACGACAACCGACTTGCGCCCGAGCCGCGCTCCCTCGAGGGCAAGCACGGCAGCCGTTGTGGTCTTGCCGACACCACCGGATCCGGTGCAGACGACTATCTCCTTGTCCCGGACAAGGTCCGCCAGCGTCCAGCCTGAGGTCGCGCTCATGACCCCGGCCGCCTGGGGTCCCCGAGCCGCAGCCCCCTCACCCACCCACGGTCTCCGCGGGCGACCTTGATGCGGGCGATCGCCGCACTGCCACCTCGGTCACCACAGACCCAACCCTGACCGTTGCAACTCATGACCCGACCTGCTCGCCGTCCGGCCCGGGCCGCCGAGTCGTCCAAGACTGTGGGCCGCCCTCGCGCGCGGCCGATCTCATGACGGGGCTCCCGCGGCAGGGATGGCGATGAGGGTCTCGATACCTTCGGCGAGTGCGTCAGCAAGTGCCTCGATGTCGCCGCGGTGAAGGTCCGGGGAGAACATGTATGGCAAGCGGAGCTGTGGCAGCGGCAACGTCTCTGCAAGGCGGGCCACCTGCTCGGCTTGCAGCTCCATCCGGTCGAGGCGGAAGCTCGCAGCGCGGCGCATGGCTTCGGCCTCGCCGGGATGCAAGAACGCTCCAACCTCCTTGGCGGCTTCAACCGGGTCAGCTGTCAAGCCCTCTATGTCGGCGTACAGGCCATTGACAACCACTGGTCCGAGGCTGATGCCAACCTCGTCCTCGAGTGAGTACGCGGTTTCGATCAACTCGTTGACAGGGGTCTCCTCAGGCAGGGTCACCAGCACCACCTGGCAGCGGGAGGGATCCGTGAGCATGCTGAGAACGTCCCGAGCCTGGGTGTTGATCGGCCCCACCTTCACCGCATCGAGTATCCCCCTCGCCGACCGCAAGAAGCTGATGGCATGGCCTGCCGCCGGGGCATCGAGCAGGATCAGGTCAGCCGTCTTGGATCGCTCGAGCTGCTTGACCTTGCCGAGGATCAGGATGTCCTTGATCCCGGGGGCGGCGGTCGAGACCATGTCGATGGCTCCGCTGGCCGCCAAGCGCTTGGCGATCCGCGACAGCCCGTGGTCTTCGAGGTAATCGAGCAGGGGCCC
>JAHFUU010000390.1 GCA_023264915.1 Microthrixaceae bacterium
CGCCCACCGGTAGACCACGACCCGGCGAACCACCTCCAAATCGCACCTTCCAGCCGCCGGACCTCCCAACCGGCAACTCCGAACACCTACCAAGATCTCGAGCGCTTGTTTCAGGGCTAGTCGGGGCCAGGCCCCACGTTGACCCGGCGTCAGGGAGGGCCGCCCCGTCCGCATCACCTCGCCTTCCCGGAGGTCGCGGATCCCATCCCAGCCACATGACTCGTCGGTCCGGGGCGAAGCCCCGCTAGGTGGCGCCTCAAGGTCTGGGCATCGTGAAGCGCGAGCCAAGTTCTGGCCGAGGCAAGCCCGAAGGTGCCAGGGAGCAGCGTGACGGGTCGCCTCACTCGCATCTTCGGGCTTGCCCGTGCGAACAGCGAGCGGCAGCGAGCGGGCGTTCGCACGGAACCAGGTGTGAGCGCCGCAGGCGCCCCAACAGATGAGAGGTCGCGGATCCCATCCCAGCCACATGACTCGTCGGTCCGGGGCGAAGCCCCGCTAGGGGTGCGCGGGTCGGTCTGCCCTCTGGCCGACCTCGCTGGCATGTGTCTCGACGGTCAGGCCTACCTCCTGGCCGAATGACACCTCGAGGTTGTGCCCATCCGGGTCCTCGATGAAGGCCCAGTAACCGACTGGGTAGCCCGAGTCGACCGGCCCGAGCACCTTCCGGGACTCCTCATGACCCTTCGCTGCCAGGCGGTCGACGTCGGCCCTCGCGTTGACCGCGACACCGAGATGGTTGAGACCACCGAGTGGCGGGGATGGCTGGTCTGCCTCGATGAGCACAACCACGAAAGGCCTCGTGAGATCGCTGAGCCAGGCAACCGAGTGGGCCGAGACGGGATCGGTCCGGCGATGCACGACCTCGAACCCTGCAAAGTCGCCGTAGAACGCGATCGACCTGTCGATGTCCGCCACGGTGAGGGCGATATGTGTCAGACCCGCATCGACGCGATCGCTGAGGTCGCTGCCTGGGCGGGGCGGCAGGTGTTCTTGCCGCGCATCTGGGTCGTTGTCAGGAACTGGGGTCGCCATCATCTCTCCCGCGTGAGGCGGCGTAGTGGAGACAGCTCGACCAGGCGGGTCGGGTGTCGATCAGCGTAGGCAACCGACGGGGGGAGTGCTCCGGGACAGCGCCCGGTCACAGCTGCGCTCCTCCGGTTCCCCCAGCCGGGGCACCGGAACCGTCGGCGCACGAATGCAGGTCGCGCTGTCCGCAAGCCCCCCAGCCACACAGCTCCACGCAAGGGCCATGCTCGCCTGCCCGAGGTGTCGACCACTGCTGATCGGAAGCTCCTCGGAGCGCCCTGACGGGAATGGGCTGCGCGCCAGTGCCGGCCATCGAAGATCGCCAGCTCTTCGGCGAGGGCGCGGGCATCATGAGCCGCCCAGGAGGTGAGCTCGGTACTGCGCGTCGGCGAAATCGGGCGAATGATGGGAGATCCATTCGAACAGCTGCCGGGCACGCGTGACCTCCCCGGCTCGCTCATAGAGGTCACCGAGCGCGTAGGCACGCCGGAGGTGGTGCTCGCGGGGCCGTTTGGGCAGCTTCCAGCCCTGCTCCACCAAAGCGATCGCCCCGGACAGGTCGCCCCGGTCAGCATGCGCTCCTGCGGTGACGATTCGCCCCTCGACCACCAGTTCAGCCGATGGGGAAGCGGCTCGCAGCTCGTCCCACAGACCCTCGACAGCGTCCCAATCACGAAGAGCCCGGTAGCAATCAGCGAGAACCGGATGCTCCTCGACGGACCCGTCCAGCAAGCGGTAAGCCTCCAGCTCGCGCGCTGCCTGGCGCCAGCGGCCTTGGCGGTAAAGAGCGAGCCCGTACAGCTCGCGAACGCTGGGCAGCCCAGGAGCCTGTTCGGCCAGCTTCTTGAGGATGCGAGCGGCGTCGCCGAACCTGTCGGCCTGGAAGGCCCTCGAGGCGTCTTTCAGCTTGGCTTCGTACGCCCGCCGTTGCGTTGGAGGAACCACCCTGGCCAACTCTGATCGAACCTCGGCATCCAGGCCCACCTCGTGGTCGCTGACCGGTCTCGCTCCTGGCGATTGCTCCTCTGAGGTGCCAACCACATCTGGGCGCTTCGATGACCGCCGGCGACCGCGACTGCCTTGCGCGGTGCCGGTGCCCCGTGACGGACCGCGACGTGGACCGTCCTGTCCGGTCGGTACACCGCTCGCACGCCGCACCGCCTCAGTCGCTGCACGACGAACCGATCCCTCCCGTTCGCCGGCCTGTCCGGCGACGAACAGATCGTCATCGACCAGTCCATCCAGAACCACCTCGTCGTCATCGCCGAGCACGCGGCCAGCGAAGCTCGAGCGGCTGCGACCCGAAGCTGGCCGAGCCTCAGAGCCTGCCGGGGGCGCACCCGCTCGGCGCCATGGCTCAGACGCCGCGCCCGGGGTGTTGCGGGGTGCGCGCTTGCCGGCCTTGTCGCGCTCGTCGACGAGCTTGAGCCATGCAGCGCCACGCCGAGTCACCGCGCCTTGTCCTGGGATCCTCGGCACCTCGGCCTTCCTTGGACCATCGACCTCGAGCGGGCTCCTGGGCCTGGCATCGCGGGAGTCCTGGCCACGGCGCGTTCGGGCTACCGGAGCGCGTGGGCCCGAGCTCGGCCTCGGCCCTCGGGGCGTGGCCGCTTTCGGGTCTCGATCCGCGGCCTCAGACTCATCGCGGTTGGACCTCCTCGGGTTGCCACCCGTCTTCCGCTTGCCGACCGTCGGTGAGCCGGCTCGACCCCCCACGCCGGTCCGGGGCCCGCGCGCGGAGGTCTTGGGTGCTTGTGACCGTCCGCCAGATCTCGCTCGGGAGCCTCCACTGGCCACCCGATCGCGATCTGGCCCCGCGCCTTGGGAGGTGTCACCTCGGGAAGGACCCGATCGGTTCTTGCTTCGGTCACTCCCCGATGCAGCGCCGACGGAGCGACCCTCCGAACCCGTCCTGGATGCCCCGGGGCGACCGGCCCCCGTGCCCCCTGATCGCTGCGAGGCAGACCGGGACTGCTTGCTCGATCCCCGTGACGCTGCCGCACGAGAGCGATCGCCACCACGTCCAGGCCGCGAATCGCCGCCCCTTCTGGGTGATCGGTCCGCAGGCATGGACAGTCGAGCCTACTAGTTGCCTGGGGGACTGCGCCCCCAGCGCACCCTCGCTGGCGCTCGGGATGCTCCCCATCGCCGGCGGGCTCCCCTGGCGGTCGCGCCGCCGGAGGCGCTTGCCACATCCCGCCACATCCCCAACGAATTGTCGATGTCGGGAGGCAAGCGCCTGGTTGCCTCGCGGGCTGCGCCCCGGGGCATGGCCTTCGGCCGTGCCCACCGGCGGAGACGCCGAGCGGCGGAAGGCGCCTGCGTACCAACGAGCTGCTCGTGCCTGGAGCCAAGCGCCTGGCATCCTCTGTGGCCGGCGCATTTCAACCGCTCACCCCTGCCAATCCCGGTTCCATCTCACCCGGGGCAACCGGCGGCCGCAGTCGGTCGCGTCAGGTCCCGTCCGGGCCTGGACGCACCATCCGGGCTCTGACCTCGTCGATGAAGCCGTCCGGATCCACGAGGGACACGCGAAGCACCCTGACCTGGACCGGGAGCCCGCTCATGAGCGCGCGGCACGCGGGCTCGATCTCCACCATCACCAGGCCGTCCGATGAACCGTTGACCAACCACTGCCCCCGCCAACCGTGAACTCC
>JAHFUU010000391.1 GCA_023264915.1 Microthrixaceae bacterium
CCCGAGGAGACCGACGGTCTGACGGGACCCGGCTGGCTGGACAGCGTCTTCACCTTCTATGACCTCGAGGGAGCTGCCGCTCTCGAGGCGAAGCTCACGACCTTCGAAGGCGGGAGAGTCGTGGTGAACGTGATCGACATGCCGATCAAGTGTCCTGTTGCCCCCCTCGAGTTCTGCTTCCTCGCGGACTGGTACTTCGAGGAACGAGGCATCAGGGACAACGTCGAGCTGACCTACGTCACCCCCCTCGACGCAGCGTTCACCAAGCCGACCGCTTCCCATGCCCTGGGTGGCATGCTCGAGGAGCGCAACATCGAGCTTGTGACCGAGTTCAACACCGGAGAGGTCGACGGGGCTGGGCGCCGCCTCATCTCCTATGACCAGCGCGAGCTGCCCTTTGACCTCGCGGTCGTGGTCCCGGCCCACAGCGGGGCTTCCTATGTGGCTGAGTCGCCAGGTCTGGGTGACGAGCTGGACTTCGTGCTCACCGACGAGCGCACCCTTCAGTCAAAGGTGAAGGACAACGTGTTCGCCATCGGCGACGCGACCAGCCTTCCGGTCTCGAAGGCAGGCTCGGTCACCCACTTCGAGGGCGAGACCCTGGTGGAGAACATCGACCGCTTCATGAACGGCGAGCCGCTCGACGACTCATATGACGGCCATGCCAACTGCTTCATCGAGACGGGGTTCGGCAAGGCGATGCTGATCGACTTCAACTATGAGCAGGAGCCCGTCAGCGGCCACTTCCCCTCGGCCCTCGGCACTCCCCTCCTGAAGGAGTCACGGCTGAACCACCTCGGGAAGCTCATGTTCTCCTGGTTCTACTGGCACGCCCTGCTACCAGGGCGCGACATCCCTGGCATCTCCGCGGAGATGCGGCTCAGCGGGAAGAAGATCCCCGACGGGGCCTGACTGGCGACGAAGTTGCCGAAAGGAGCTAGCCAAAATGCCAACCGCCACACTCGACGGTGTCGATGTCGCCGTCAACGAAGAGGGGTTCTTCGAGAACCCCGAGGAATGGACCGAAGCGATGGCTGCCGAGATCGCAAAGGCCGAAGGAATCGACAAGCTGACCGACCGGCACTGGCAGGTCATCCTCTTCATGCGCAACGAGTTCAAGACCAAAGGCGCCGGACCCTCCGTCCGCGCCCTCGGGAAGAGCTCTGGTGTCAGCGTGAAGGAGCTCTACGAGCTGTTCCCGAAAGGTCCCGCGAAGACCGCAGCCAAGATCGCCGGGATCCCGAAGCCCAGAGGCTGCGTATGAGAGAGCAGGCAACGTATCCAAGGAGAAGCCATGGCTGACTCACAACCCATCGAGAAAGTCTCGATCGTCATCTCAAAGGGTTCGCTCGAGGGGGTCTACCCCGGGCTCATCATGGCCAACGGCGCCCGCGCCGAGGGCATCGAAGCGAACCTGTTCTTCACCTTCTTCGGACTCGACGCGATCCACAACAAGCGCATCGACCGCATCAAGGTCGCCACCGTCGGCAACCCCGGCATGCACATGGCCACCATCGTCGGTGCCTTGCCGGGCATGTCCGCCATCGCGACCAAGATGATGAGCTCCAAGATGGCCAAGCTCGACATACCCCCGGTGCGCGAGTTCATGGAGATGATCAGCGACACCGGTGCCGGCCTGTACGGCTGCCAGGCAACCGTCGACATGTTCGGCTACACCAAGGACGACTTCATCCCCCAAGTCAAAGACATCATCACCGTCGGCGAGTTCTACGACGCGTCCGCCGGTGGCCAGATCATCTTCACCTGACCCGGGCCCAAGTTGAGCTCGGCGCGATTGGCACGGCTCGTCGGTGACGAGCTCGAGGTCCCGTGTGTCGACGGGACCGACCGAACCTACCTCTCCCTGGACTCGGCAGCTTCGACACCGGCACTTCCCCGGGTGGCCGAGCGGGTGCAGGAGATCCTCCCGTGGTATTCGAGCGTTCACCGGGGTGCCGGCTACAAGTCCCAGATCTCCACGACGGCCTATGAGGAAGCCCGTGAGGCTGCCCTGGCCTTCGCGGGGCGTGGCGGCCGCGACGACGTGGCGGTCATCTGCCGCAACACCACCGAGGCCATCAACCACCTCGCCTACCGTCTGCGCCTCTCGGTGGCAGATGTGGTGGTGACGACCGTTGCCGAGCACCACGCCAACCTGCTCCCGTGGTCACGCCTTGGCGTGACACGCCGTTACGTCGAGGTCGACGAGCACGGCATGTTCGGAGTCAGCGACGTGATCGCATCGATCGACGGCGGCCCGCGTCCCAAGCTGCTCGCCATCACCGCCGCCACCAACGTCACCGGTTGGATGCCACCGATGACCGAGATCATCGACGCCGCGCACGTTCGGGGCGTTCCCGTCCTGGTCGACGCGGCACAGCTCGCTCCTCACCGGCGGTTGCCCGCCGACGCTGACTTCATGGCGTGGAGCGGCCACAAGATGTACGCGCCGTTCGGCGCGGGGATCCTCATCGGGCCCCGATCCGCGTTCTGCGAGGGTGATCCGTTCCTTGCGGGTGGCGGTGCCGTCGACCTGGTCGACCTGGACGAGGTCGTGTGGACCGATCCCCCCGAGCGCGAGGAGGCCGGATCGCCCAACGTCGTCGGCGCCGTGGCACTCCATGCGGCGATCGACGCGCTCGGCGACCTCGGCTGGGACGCGATCACCGAGCACGAGCTATCGATCGCCGAGAGGTTGCGCGAAGGGATCCTGCAAATCCCAGGAGTGCGCGTGCTCGGGCCGCCACCTGACACCGAGACCCTGGCCATCGTCGCCTTCACCGTCGAAGGCGTCCCTCACGCGCTGGTTGCCGCGCGGCTGAGCGCGGAGTTCGCGATAGGGGTGCGCCACGGTTGCTTCTGCGCACACCCCTACCTGGTGAGGCTGCTAGGCCTGTCTGCGGCCGAGATGGCGCGGTACCACGACGACCTCCGCCGCGGTGACAAGCGCCGGATCCCAGGAGCGGTGCGCGCAAGCGCCAGCCTGGCCACCACCACCGAGGACATCGACCGGTTCCTGCAAGCCGTGAGAGCCATCTCCAGCGGTGAGCCCGCGGCGGTGCAGTACCACCAGGATCCGCGCACCGGCGACTACTGGCTCGATGGTGAATCGGCGCCGTGGAGCACGGGTGACCGATCTCTTGGCGCCTCATGTGCCCGGGGTTGAGTCCCAAGGCTGTAGCCTCGGGCAGGCTCTGGCCACGCTGTGAGGCACGCCCAGGCAGCAGCCCGAGCCACCGCCTGACCCTACCGTCGACACTCGGCCCGACCCCGAGGAGTGCCATGCCGTCAAACGTCGTTGCGACTGCGCCGAACTGGGACGAGACCGACTTCAAGAGGTTCGCCAAGGCCATCGGCTTGGGCGTCGCCGTCGGCGTGCCGCTCATCATGGCCATCGTCGTGGGAATCGTCATGATGGCCGCACCCGACATCCAGCTCGGCACCGCGGCCGGCATCGGTCTCTGGGTTGGCATCTGGACAGGCCTGTTCCTCGGCGGCACAGTCACTGTCGGCCTGCTGTCGGGCAAGAAGCACTGAGGCCATGGGCGGCAGGATCGTCATCGGGGTCGACGGGTCTGCTGGATCCGTCGCCGCGCTGCGATGGGCAGTCGACGAGGCACGCCACCGCGATGCCACGGTCGAGGCGGTGATGTGCCGCCACGAGGGCCATTCC
>JAHFUU010000392.1 GCA_023264915.1 Microthrixaceae bacterium
TTCGGCGCAGCTGTGGGAGCAGCAGAGGCAGTTCTCGTCAGCCTCGGAACAGGGATCGGAGCCGCCTTGATGGTCGGGGGTCGCTGCGAGCGCGGTGCAGCAGGGTTTGCAGGCGAGCCTGGGCACATGGTCATAGACCCCACCGGGCCGCCGTGCCCGTGCGGGAGGAGGGGTTGCTGGGAGCGGTTCGCGTCGGGCAGCGGTCTGGGGCGCCTGGCCAGGGAGGCTGCCGAGGCCGGCCAGGCTGATCGCGTGATGGCACTTGCCGGTGGCACAGCGGATGAGGTCCGTGGCGAGCATGTGACAGCCGCGGCGCTCGAAGGGGATCCGGACGCTCTCGCTGTGATGCGCCAGTTCGCGTGGTGGGTCGCCCTCGGCGTGGCGAACCTCGTGAACATCGTCGACCCTGAGCTCGTGGTGATCGGTGGGGGGCTCTCCGAGGCCGGGGAGCTGCTCGTAGGGCCGGTGCGTGAAGCCTTCGCCGGGCTCGTCCTGGCGGCCTCGTACCGCCCGCCCGTGCGGATACTGCCAGCCCGGTTCGGTCCCGTCGCCGGCGCGCTCGGCGCGGCGCTTGCCGCAATCGATGAGATCAGCTGACTTGGGCGGTATGCCGTCTGGGCCCGGGTGGGGGCGAAGTAGCGTGGAGGCATGGAGTTCCGCCGCATCAACTCGTTGCCGCCCTATGTGTTCACGATCATCGACTCTTTGAAGGTCGAGGCGCGCCGGGCCGGTGTCGATGTGATCGATCTTGGGTTTGGCAACCCTGACCTGCCGTCACCGGCGATCGCGGTCGAGAAGCTGTGCGAGGCAGCCCACAACCCCCGGAACCACCGGTACTCGGCGAGCCGGGGCATCCCCAAGCTTCGCCAGGCAGTGAGCGACCTGTACCTGCGGCGCTTCGGCGTCGAGCTCGACCCCGAGAGCGAGGTCATCAACACGATCGGTGCCAAGGAGGGGTTCTCCCATCTCATGTGGACCCTGCTGGCACCCGGTGACGCGGCTGTGGTGCCATCGCCGTCGTACCCGATCCACATCTACGGGCCCCTGTTTGCAGGTGCTGACCTTCGCGAGGTGCGCCTGGGCACCGGTCACGACTTCTTCGACGGCTTGCAAGAGGCATGGGAGTACTCCTGGCCCAAGCCGCGGGTGATAGTCATGTCCTTCCCGCACAACCCCACGACGACATGCGTCGATCTCGAGTTCATGCAGAACGTCGTCGACTTCGCGCGCGAGCACGAGGTCATCGTCGTGCACGACAACGCCTATGCAGACCTGGGCTATGACGGCTACATACCCCCTTCGATCCTTCAGGCTTCGGGCGCGAAGGAGGTAGCAGTCGAGCTCTACTCGATGACCAAGTCGTTCTCGATGGCGGGCTGGAGGCTCGCATACCTCTCAGGCAACAAAGAGGTCGTGGCTGCGCTCACGAAGTTGAAGAGCTACCTGGACTACGGCGCCTTCCAGCCCGTGCAGATCGCGGCGACCGTGACCATGAACGAGACGCCCGACTATCCCAAAGAGGTGCGTGAGGTCTACCAGTCGCGCCGCGATGCTCTCTGTGGAGGCCTCAACCGCATAGGTTGGGAGGTCGAGCCCCCGATGGGGACCATGTTCGTGTGGGCACCGATCCCCGAGCCCTACATCGAGATGGGTTCTGTGGAGTTCGCCAAGATGCTCGTGACCAAGGCCGAGGTGGCCCTGTCACCCGGCGTCGGGTTCGGTCCCGGAGGCGAGGGTCATGTGAGGTTCGCTCTCATCGAAAACGAGCAGAGGATCAACCAGGGCATACGCAACCTGAAGCGGGCCCTTGACCGGCTCTGAGCAACTCAGCTCGACGTGACCGAAGAACGGTCGCCTGCGTGGATCCCGTCGAGCACGAGTGCTATTGCCTCCTCGGCCACCTCTGCTGGCGGGACATTTCGCTCATGGATGAAGACGCGCACGAGCTGGGTCGTGAGGCCGAGGATCGAATGAGCGATGTAGAGAGGGTCCGTGTCGCGGATCGCCCCGCAACGGATGCCGTCCTCGACATGGCGGATGATGTCCTTCACCGCGACGTCCTGACCCTTTCGCAACGCTGGGACGAACCGCTCCTCGGTCATGGCGAACTGGGTGAGCTTGTAGTACTCGGCATGGTCAGATGACCATGCCATGGTGGACCTGATACCGAGCTCGACGCGGCGGATCGGGTCGTCGACCCCCTCGATAGCCTTCTGCTGGGTTCGACGCAGATCCTGTTGGGCCTCGCGGAGTATCTCCAGGAACAGTTGCTCCTTGCCGTCGAAGTACCAGTAGAACACGCCCTTGCCGACACCGAGACCCTGCACGATCTCAGCCACCGAGGTGGGGTGGTAGCCGTTCTCGGCGAACCGCTGGGTCGCGAAGTCAAGGAGCTGGCGCCGCCTCTCCTTGCCACGACTGGTGAGCCGGCGATTCATCGGGCCCAAAGTTAGGAGAACTTGACCGAACGGTCAAGAAGCAGGATCGACGCGGCCGCCTGGGTCTACCTGCGCTCGAGGCAGGTGAATCGCGAGTCGAGCCCTGGCCGAGGCATGATCGAGGTTGGGCGGTCAGCACGAGGAACGATCTGTGAGAGCGCTTGGGCGCCTCAAGGGGATGAGCTGTCCACCGTCACCAGGCATCCACGGGACCCCTCGGGCGGGCCGGAGGCCTGTCAGCGCTAGCCTTGTCTGCGATGGCGACCTACATCTTGCGCTTGTGGTTGCCCGACAGGCCGGGCGCGCTGGGCGCTGTGGCCAGCCGTGTTGGAGCCGTGGGCGGAGACGTCATCGGCATCAACATCCTCGAGCGTGGAGACGATCGCGCGATCGACGAGCTCGTGATCGAGCTGCATGACGACGATTGGATCGGGCTGCTGCTGACCGAGGTGGCCGAGGTCGACGGTGTGGACATCGAACACGTCTCGCCGGCCGTCTCAGTGATCGGAGATCCGAGGCTCGAGGCCCTCGAGGCCGCTGCTGCCCTCGTCTCGGCACCGTCGGTCGACGCCGCCATCGACGAGCTGTGCAGGCACGCCACTCGCCAGCTCAGCGCGGCATGGGGCGCTGTCGTGTCACCTGATGTGCAAGCGGTGCTCACCTCGAGCGGGCACGATCCGCGCACCGAGGAGTGGCTGATCGGTCTCTGCAACAGCGTCCTGAGCGCGCCCCCGCGGTCACCGCGCCGCGGGATCCCCGACGACGTCGTGTGGGCGCCGCTTCTCGAATCTGGACTTGCGCTGGTGCTGGGTCGGGAAGGGCTGCCCTTCCGGAGCCGCGAGCGCCGGCAGGCCGGGGTGATGGCAAGCATCGTCGATCTTCGGTTCAGCGAGTCGGGCCCGCACAGCTTCGACGCCTCCCGAGGTCGCAGCAGGTCGACTCCGGGCTGAGGCGGCGCAACGGGCTCAGCCGGTATCCCAACCCCTTGCACGCTCGACCGCTCTCAACCACTGAGCATGTGATGCATCGGCTGCGGTCCGGTCAGGGGAAGGCTGCACCTCGACGTCGACAGCCCAGTTCTCGCTGATGTCAGCTTGGGAGGACCAGTAGCCGGTGGCGAGCCCGGCCAGGTAGGCGGCACCGAGAGCAGTGGTCTCTTGCACGACGGGCCTCGCCACTGCAACGCCAAGCTGGTCGGCCTGCATCTTCAACAGGAGCTCCATGGCCGAAGCGC
>JAHFUU010000393.1 GCA_023264915.1 Microthrixaceae bacterium
GACAGTCACCGATGCCAGCCCGCTCGAGGCGGGCAGCCCGGTCGCTGGATCGATCAGATGGTGAGCCGTTCCACTCGGAGTGCTCCAGAACCGCCGGGTGCGGGCCGAGGTGGCGACCGCTGCGTTCCTCACACCTATCAGCACGGGCTCGCTGCCAGCGTCGACGGACTGGCAGACCTCGACGATGATCCCTTCGGGGTCTGGTGTCTCGCCCAGCACCCGCAGGTCACCACCCAGGTTGACACATGCCCCGCGTGCGCCTTCGCGCAGCAACACGCTCGCCACGATGTCAGCGGCACGGCCCTTGCCGATCCCGCCGAGATCCACTGAGCGACCCGGTGGAGACGCTGCCATGCACGTGGCCGGGTCGATCCACACTCCTGTTGCTATGGCCTGCACCGCCGGTTGGGGAGACAGCCGGTCACCGGTATCGCAGCCACGGGCATCGATACCAGGGCTACCGCTATCGAAACCAGGGCTACCGAAGGACCTGTCATATCCCGCTGCCTCGAGCTGGCGCAACAGCCGGACATCGAACAGCCCGCCGGAGGCCGCGCGAGCTGCCTCGGCGAGATCGAGGATCTCGATGGTGTCGGGTGAAACCCTCACAGGCTCCCCCGCGGCCCGGTTCATCCGGCACACGTCGCTGCGCTCATCGAACCGGCTCCAGAGACCTTCGAGCCGGGCAAGCTCCAGCTCGGCCCTGTCGAGCAGATCCTCGGGGGCGACGATGGGACGGGGCTCCTGCCACACGATGACGTGAGCATCGGTGCCCATGATCTCGAAGGTCCTCTCGGCGCCGAGAACCGCCTCACCGCGCTCGGTGAGGCCTGCCGGCAGCCCGAGCGCGGGGAGCCTGACTCCAGAGCTCGCGAGGGCGAGCATCGCCGATCAGCTCGCCTTGGTCTTGGTCGTGGGCGCCGGCCGGGCCGCCGGCTTGGTCGCCGGTGGGGTCGTGACGGCCGGAGCCGGTGACGACTGGATCACCGGAGCCGGTGTCGGGCGGCCGGTGACCCCGGTGGGAGAGGGCACCGACCGCCCGGCATTGGTGGAGGATCTTGCAGGGGACTTCGTGGTACCTGCGCTGCTGGGCGCAGCACCTGAGGGGGCTGAGGGCGAGCGGCCAGGCTGGCTGGATGGAGGCGGCGGCGCTGCCGCGTCCGCCGGGGGCGCGGTGCCCGCCTCAGAGGGTTGGTCACCACCGGCAGCGGATCGCCGGATCACAACGACTGTCTCGGGCAGTGAGGTCGACGGCTCGACCGCTGGCGGCTCGACCGCCACAGGCGCCGGATCGTTGCCGTCGTTGGATGCGGGGCTGGCAGGCTTCTGGGACAACCCCATCAGAGCCACCATCCCGAAGGTTGCCGACAGGCTCATCCCTCCGGCCAGGACCCGTGCTATCGGTGTCGGCTTCGGTGACCTGGCGGCCAGGGACCTGGGCGAGCGCGGATACTCGGCGGCGCCGGGGGCGGACTCAGTCGTCATGTTCGGCACCATGCTCAGGATCTTCGGGGTGAGAGTCCGCCTCATGGGGTTCGGTCTTCGGTTGTGTGGGTTGTGTCTCGGCCTCGTGGTTGGGCTGGGGGGCCGGTGCGGGTGGCGCCTGGACCTGCTGGGACGGTGTGGCACGGACGGCGGTGGGGGCGGGACCCGCATGTGAGTTGGCCTCCGGGGCGCTTTGGGCTACCACGGGTGGGCTCTGGCCAGGCACCGCCGCGCCGGGCTCGGGGGATGTGCCAGCAGGTGCCGGCTCGCCGGCCGAGCCCGATGCGGCCGGGGCTGAAGGATCACCGGCGGGATCCGGCGAGGACTGGGACGGCTCTCCGGCGGCTGCCGGGACCTCCTCGACCACGACCCGGACGCGGGGGGTCGTGGTCGGAGGACTCAGCTCGGACACGTTCGTCGCGTTCAGCTTCCCGACGTTGGTCTCGTCCGCGTGGGCCAGCAGCCCGAGGTTGGCGGCAACCGCCAGACCGGCCGAACCGAGTGTGAGTGCCGAGGTGGCGGCTATCGCTATGGCTTTGCGTCGCTGCATTGGGGCCTCCTTGCAGCCGATGAGTTGCCAGTGACGATACGGGGGGGTCGACAAGAGACGGGCCAGACCCGGGTTAAGTGTTGACAAAATCAGCCGGCGCCCGGCGCGTGCTCTTGTGGGTGCTGCCGACCCCTACGCTTTGAGATGCACGCTCCCATCGCGGCCCTGCTGCGCGCTCTGGTGGATCTCACCACATGACACGACCACGCCGAACGAGACCCCTTTGAGAATCCTGCTCGTGGAGGACGACGACACCATCGCCGAGCCGCTGGTCCGCGGGCTCGAGCGTGAGGGCTACACCGTCTCGCGCGTGTCGACCGGTGCAGCTGCCCTCGACGAGGAAGGCATGGACCTGGTCCTGTTGGACCTCGGGCTTCCCGACATCGACGGCTACGAGGTGTGTCGCGAGCTTCGGGCGCGGACCGGAACTCCGATCATCGTCACCACGGCTCGGGGGGACGAGATCGACAGGGTGCTGGGACTCGAGCTGGGTGCCGACGACTACCTCGTGAAGCCCTTCGGGTTCCGCGAGCTCGTGGCACGAATTCGGGCCGTGACGCGCCGCCTGGACCGGCCGACGAGTCGCCACGACGTGTTGACCCACGATGGCCTCGAGGTCGACCCTCGCACGAGGAGGGTCCACCTCGACGGGGTCGAGGTGGAGCTGACGCGCAAGGAGTTCGACCTGCTCGCCCTGCTTACCCGCGACCCGGGCGCCATATGCACCAGGCAGGAGATACTCGACGAGGTGTGGGATCCCCACTGGTACGGACCGTCCAAGACGCTCGATGTCCATGTCGCCTCCCTTCGCAAGAAGCTCGGTCGACCCGAGCTGGTGGAGACCATCCGGGGTGTCGGCTTCCGCCTTCGGGCCGCTCCGGACAGCTAGGCGGCCCGCGTGACCCGCCGCCTCCTGGCCAGCTACCTGGGACTCACCGTGGTCATCCTGGCCACCCTCGAGATCCCGCTCGCCATCAACTACGCGGACCATCAGCGGGATGATCTCGTGTCGAACCTGGTTCGCGACGGCTTCACCGTGGGCTCCTTCGTCGAGGACACGCTCGAGAACCGCAACTCGGTCGACCTGGCATCGGTCGCCAGGACCTATGCCGAGCGGACCGGAGGCCGCATAGTGATCGTCAACGGCGACGGCTGGATCGTGGCGGACTCCACACAGGACGCCAGCTCGGCCACAGCTGACGACTTCTCGACCCGGCCCGAGATCGAGGCTGCCCTCAGGGGCGAGATCGCCACAGGGACGCGACACTCGAACACCCTCAACACCGACTTGCTCTATGTCGCTGTTCCGGTCGCGTCGAGCGGCAAGGTCCACGGCGCGGTGCGGATCACGTACTCGACTGACCAGCTCGAGGACCGTTGGCGGAGCTACGTGCTGACCCTTGCAGGTGTAGCCCTGGTGTCGACATCTGCCGCGGCGCTCATGGGCGTGCTCTTCGCCCGATGGGTGAGCCGTCCCCTGAGGCTCCTGGAGCGAACCGCGGCGGACCTTGGTTCCGGCCACACCGAGTCGCGCGCTGACATCGCCAGCGGCCCGCCCGAGGTGCGGGCACTCGGGACCACCTTCAACGCGATGGCCCGCCAGATCGACGATCTCCT
>JAHFUU010000394.1 GCA_023264915.1 Microthrixaceae bacterium
CGGACCCCGAGGTGGCAGGCGCTCGTGGGGCACGAGTCGATCCGGCGAATGCCGAGCGTCGAGCTCGCGCCAAGAGCGAGTGGCCTGACTTAGGTGTTCGCGACTCGTACCACTACCCTGAGCCGGGTCGCATGCAGCCTGTCATCCACCTCCGCTCCGCGGTTTCGCTGCTCGGCCGGTTCCCAGCGCTGGCGGGCGTCGACCTCGACGTCCACGCCGGGGAAGTCGTGCTCCTCCAGGGTCCGAACGGGGCTGGAAAGACTACCTTGTTGAAGGTATGTGCTGGGCTGGTGCCGGTGGTCAGCGGCGAGGCCGTGGTCCTCGGGCAGGACCTGTCGGTCTCGCGCCGGGAGGTGCGCACGCGCGTCGGTTACCTCCCGCATCACACCGGCCTGTATGACGACCTCACCGTCGCTGACAACCTGCGCTTCTGGACGCGAGCGGCGGGAGCGGCGCAGGCCGACGCTGACGCTGCGGCACGCCGGCTCGGGCTCGATGGCCGGCTCCAGGACGTGGCCGTCAGCCGCCTGTCTGCGGGTCAGCGCCGCCGCGTGTCCATCGCATGCCTGATTGCGCGCCGCCCCGAGCTGTGGTTGCTCGACGAGCCCCACGCGGGGCTGGACAACGACACACGCGACGTCATCGACGATCTGGTGCGCTCGGCCGCGGCGTCGGGGGCAACGGTCCTGGTCGCTTCCCATGAGCTTGACCGTACCGAGCGGCTGGCCAGCCGCCACGTCACCATCGCCGGGGGGGTGATCACATCTGGGGATCCGGGACCTCACGCCGACGATGCAGCAGTGACCGACCCCGTGGGTACCGATCCGGCAGGCACCGAAGCGGCGGCGACCGATGCGGCGGGGACCGATGATGGGTCTGGGCTCGAGAGGGCGAGCGAGGAGAGCGGGAGCCACGAGCCGGGGCAGGAGCGAACCGTGCCCGACACCCAAGGACAGAAGAGCCAGGCCCATGTTCGGTGACGCGGCGCTGGTCGCCACCAAGGATCTCCGGGTCGAGATGCGGTCCCGCGTCAGTCTCAATCAGGTGGCACCGTTCGCACTCTTGATGTTGTTGGTCTTCGCCTTCGCCCTTGACCCTGACAGGGGCGTGCTCACCCGGGTCACCCCGGGTCTGTTCTGGGTCGCGGTGCTGTTCTGTGCCTTGCTGGCCATAGAGCGGTCCTTTGCCACCGAATCTGCCGACGGCAGTGGTGAAGCACTGCGCATGGCGGGTCTTGACCCGGGTGGGATCTTCTTGGGCAAGGCAGCCGCGGTGGCCGTCGTCTTGTTGGCGCTGGAGCTGGTGCTCGGTGCAGGCGTAGCCATCCTCTATGACGCCACGAGCCGGGCCGACGCTTCGGGCTGGTTGCTGATCCTCGCAACGTGCCTCTCGGCTACCGCTGGCATCGCTTCGGCCGGTACCCTTTACGGCGTCCTCGCAGCCGGCCTGCGGGTGCGCGAGACCCTGCTCCCGTTGCTCCTGCTTCCGGTGCTCACGCCGGTCCTGATCGGGTCGACGCGGGCGTTCGAGGCTGCCCTATCGGGCGCATCAGGCGACGGCTGGCCCTGGTTCGCTCTGCTAACAGTCTTCGCTCTGATCTACACCGCCGCCGGCATGACCGCCTTTGGCCCGCTTCTGGAGGAATCGTGACCACCCAGCTCGCTTCGGGGGCACCAGGTTCGCCTGGTCTGGCCAACCCGGCAGAGCACGGCGGGGGTCCCGGGACCGGCTCTCGGACCACTCGGGCGCTGGGTGTCGCTGCCCTGTTGGGAGTCGCGGTGTTCGTACCGCTGGGCCTGGTCCTCTCGCCCGAAGACGTCATGCAGAACGACCTGGTCCGGATGTTCTACATCCATGTACCGGTCGCGATCCTTGCCTTCGTGTCATGCTTGGTCACCGGCGCCGGCAGCTTCATGTACCTGTGGCGCCGTCAACTCTGGTGGGACACGGCTGCATGCTCGGCAGCGCAGCTCGGCGCGGTGTACACGGCGCTGACACTGGTCACCGGCTCCTTGTGGGGCCGCCCTGCGTGGGGAACCTACTGGGACTGGGATGCGCGCCTGACCTCGACGGCGATGCTCATGCTGTTGCTGCTCGGCTACCTGGCGCTCCGGAAGGCACCTGGCACGGCCGACAGCCAGGCCAAGCGATCCGCCATCGTCGGCCTCCTGCTGGTGCCCAACGTGATGATCGTCCGCCAGTCCGTCGACTGGTGGCGCTCGCTGCACCAGCCCGCGACCATCAACCTTCTCGGCAACACCAGGATCGGGGGCACGATGCTGTTCTGCTTCGTGGTCGGTCTCGCGGTGATGTCGTTGATCTGGCTGTGGCTGCTGATCCACCGCTTCCGGGTCTCATGGCTCGAGCACCAGATCGACCGTCTCGATCTCGCGGGTGCCCTGCTGGCCCGGCGGGCAGAGGGGCAGCCATGAACACCCCTTACATCCTCGCGAGCTGGTCGATCGTGTTCGGCGTGCTCGCCCTGTACGGCTTGGCGACCGTGCTTCGGGGAAGGCAGCTGGCCAGGCGGGTACCTGCTTCAGAGCGGCGCTGGGTCGATTCACAAGACGTCGGAGGTGGTGGCGATGGATGACACGTCGCTGTTCGACGGTGAATCAACGCCCGACGCAGGTGAGCTGCCCGCAATGACCGACGAGCTCGACCTCACACCTCGCACCACGCCGGCCGGGGGTGAGGGCTCGGGTGCGGCAAGGCCATCTACGGTGCGCGAGGCGAAGGGGCCGAGGAAGGGCCGGGGCTATGTCGCGGCGGTGGTGCTCGTGGTTCTCGTGGCAGCAGGAATTCTCGCCGTCAAGGCCCTGGGCAACGCAACGCTCTACTTCTACCAGGCTGACGAGGCGGTGGCGCAGAAGGAGGAGCTCTCAACCAAGCGCTTCCGCATGCTCGGCTTCGTCGACGGTGCTCCAGTGCAGCGAAGCTCCGACGGGGTCCTGTTCAGCGTCAGCTACGGAGGCACGACGGTGCCTGTGCGTCACGTCGGCGACCCACCCCAGCTCTTCAAGGCTGGCGTGCCGGTCGTCCTCGAGGGTCACTGGTCCGCTGACCGCTCGACCTTCGAGTCAGACAGGATCTTGGTCAAGCACACCGAGGACTACGTCG
This sequence comes from Microthrixaceae bacterium, assembly GCA_023264915.1. Classification (GTDB taxonomy): domain Bacteria; phylum Actinomycetota; class Acidimicrobiia; order Acidimicrobiales; family Acidimicrobilacustridaceae; genus JACPNV01. Next base: position 3,121 of record JAHFUU010000394.1, read on the forward strand.
AGAAGAACCCGGACCGCAAGACAGCGGCCGATTCGGCACCGTGAGCAACAGCGCGCTCGGCATCGCGGGCGTGACGTTGGGCCTTGCCTCGGCGATCTTGGGTGTGATCACCTTCGTCGTCGGCCTTGTGAGCCACCGCCCGCAGCTCCGGCACATGGCTGCTTCTTATGTGTGGCTCGTGCTGATCGCTGCTGTCGGCTGCGCGTTCGCCATGCAGAGAGCGCTCATCACCGATGACTGGACGGTCCGGTTCGTGCATGACAACAGCGCATCGGCAACCCCGTTGTTGTTCAAGGTCTCGACCATGTGGTCGGCGCTCGAAGGTTCGATCCTGCTCTGGGTCCTGATCCTGGCTGGCTACCTGGCGGTGGTCGCCGTGAAGATGAGGGATCGGCTCACCGACCCGCTCGTGGGTTGGGCGATCCTCACGATGTTCGTCGTGTGCGCGTTCTTTTTCGGGCTGATGCTCGGTCCGGCCAACCCGTTCCGTAGCGTGTCGAACGTTCCCGTCGGCTACGACGGTCCCGGTCCC
>JAHFUU010000395.1 GCA_023264915.1 Microthrixaceae bacterium
GCTCGTACGGGGCGCTTGGCCGTAGAGCTGGCAACGAACGGTCCCCGACCTTCGCAGGTGCTGGACGCACGATCGTTCGCGAACGCGCTGACCGTGCTCATAGCTCTCGGGGGGTCGACGAACGCGGTGATCCACCTGACGGCCATCGCGCGAAGGCTCGGGATAGGACTCACCCTTGATGATCTCGACACGGTCTCCCGGCGCACACCCCTTCTCGTGGACTGCAAGCCAGCGGGCTCGGGTTACCTGGAGGACTTCGACCGCGCAGGTGGTGTTCCGGCGCTGCTCGCCGAGCTCGACCGGGCAGGGCTCCTCGAGCGCGAGGCGCTGACGGTCACAGGCGCGCCCCTCGGAGAGGTGGTCGACGCGGCGATGGCGTCTTCGTCTGGGCACGCTCTGGTTGATGCCGCGGTCAGGACCCCGCATGATCCACTGGGACCTTCGGGGAGCATCAGGGTGTTGCGTGGGACGCTTGCCCCTGACGGTGCGGTCCTCAAGGTCGCGGCAGCTAGCCCGAACCTGTTGCACCACAAGGGGCCAGCGCTGGTGTTCGATTCTGCCGAGCAGGCAGCACGAGAGCTCGACCGTCTCGATCTGGTGGTAACGCCAGATCATGTACTGGTTCTACGAAACTGCGGGCCCCGCGGAGCTGGGATGCCTGAGGCAGCCAGCCTTCCCCTTCCGCGCCGCCTTGCCGAGGCAGGCGTAAGGGACATGGTTCGAGTGTCGGACGCGCGGATGAGCGGTACGGCCTACGGCACGGTCGTGCTGCACGCTTGCCCAGAGGCGGCCGTGGGTGGACCGCTGGCGCTGGTCCGAGATGGCGATCTGATTTCGCTCGATGCCGAGGCCGGCCGAATCGATCTGCTGGTCGACCCAGCAGAGCTCGACGACCGCCGGGCAGGATGGCAGCCTCCACCTGCACCCGATCGAGGTTGGCAGCGGATCTATGCAGAGCACGTCCTACCCGCTCATCTCGGTGCCGATCTCGACCTGAGCTCCACAGCACCAAGCATCCAAGGGGTGATCGACGATGGCTGACCGTGTGCGCGTGGGGATCGTAGGGGGCGGGCGGATCGCCGATCTGAACAAGATCGGCTGGCTCGATCATGCCCGGGGAGAGATCGTTGCGGTGTGCGACACCGACGAGTCCACCCGGAGCGCACGGGCCGCCGAATGGAGCTGCAAACCCTACGAGCACCTTGAAGGTCTTCTGGCGGACCCCGAGGTCGATGCGGTGGAGATCCTGACCCCGCACCATCTCCATGCGAGCCAGGCCATCGCCGCACTCGAAGCCGGCAAGCACGTGTCCTTGCAGAAACCGCCGACCATGTCCCTCGCGGAGTATGACGAGGTGGCAGCTGCCGCGACCCGGGCCGGCACGGTGTTCAAGGTCTATGAGAACTTCATGTTCTACCCGCCCCACGTCTTGGCTCGGCAGATAGTCGACGAAGGCGGCATCGGTGAGGTCCTGTCGGTGCGGATCGTGACCGCGGCGGGCCGGATGGGGACGGGTCAGGGCTGGGAGGTCTCGGCAAGCTCCAACGCCTGGAGGCTGGACCCTTCGTTGTGCGGCGGTGGCATGATGACCTTTGACCACGGGTTCCACTGCTTCCAGATGGGTCGCATGTTCGTCGACGCGCCGGTCGAAGCAGTTCACGCCTTCATCAACGTGCTCGAGCTGGGCCCCGGAACCCAGATCGATGCCCCGTCGTTGATCAGCTGGAGATACGCGGGGATCCCGGTTCGGTACGGGTCATGGGAGATAGTGGCGTCTCTGGACCTCGACGTGATGTCTGAGTACTACGTGAGCGACGACCGCATCGAGATCCGGGGCAACTCCGGGATCATCTGGGTCAACCAGTGCTCTGGCCGCCTTCTGGAGGAGGCCCCGGTCGTGCACTACCGCGACGGTGTGGTGCGCGCGTTTCACCGGGTCGAGACCGATTGGGCAGTGTCGTTCCGCGATGCAACCTTCGACTTCATCGACGCGGTGCTAGACGGAGGCCAGCCGCACCTTGACGCCGTCGAAGGTCGTGCCACCCTCGCCTTTGCGCTGGCCGCGCAGCTGTCAGCCTCCGAGCACCGCGAGGTGGCGGTCGCCGAGATGGGCTGACCGGCCTCACGGCGTGGCGCTTGTGAGCTACCGCCACTGCCCGCGCCCCGACGGCCGGCGCATCGTGGCAACATTGAGCCGGTCAGGGAGGGTGACCATGAGGGGTTTCAGGTTCACGGGCATCGCTGTGGTGGTGATCTTCGCGGCGACTGCGGGGTGCTCGAGTTCACCGGTCGGCGGTGATCGAGCCGATACGGCACCTGGAGGGTCAGCTGGTTCGACCGGACCGGGTGCGGGAGCCGCCCCGGTTGCCACGGCAAGGCCCTCAGTGTTGCGGTTCGATCCGGGCCACCTCGCGGTCCAGGTCGACTACCCCACTCAGCCGCCGGGTGTCGCGTGGCCGACTGGAGGGTGGCAGGAAGCTCCGTTGCCAGCAGAGGTCGACTCGGCTCGGTTGCAGGCAGTGCTGGATCGGGCGTTTGGCGAGCAATCGACTGGGCTGAACCACCAGTTCGATGCGGCACTCGCTGTGCATCGGGGCAGGATCGTGTTCGAGCGGTACCGTCCGGGTTTCGGTGACCAGACCACCGTGCACCGGTCATGGTCGATGGCCAAGAGCTACACGCAGGCCCTGGTCGGGATCCTTGTGCGTGACGGCAAACTGGAGGTGCGCGCACCCGCGCCTGTTCCCGAGTGGTCTGATCCCACCGATCCCCGCCATCTGATCACCACCGACGAGATGATCCGAATGGCCTCGGGGCTCGCCTGGAAGGAGGACTACTTTGCCCCCGATTCTGACACTCTCGCCATGCTGGGCGGCGCTGGCAAGGCTGACATGGCGCACTATGCGGCGTCCAAGCCCCTCGAGGTGCCACCTGATTCGCGGGTCCGATACTCGACGGGGACGACTTGCATAGTCTCAGGGGTGATCGGGTCGATCGTCGGGCGGGGTGACCGGTACAAGGCCTTCATCCAGCAAGAGCTCCTTGACCCGTTGGGCGTCTTGTCTGCTGATACCAGTCCCGGTTTCGACGGGGCTGGCAACCTCGTCGGTGGCTCGGTGTTCGACGCGAACGCTAGGGCCTTCGCCAAGCTCGGGTACCTCTACCTGAGAGGCGGGAAGTGGGACGGAAGGCAGATCTTGCCAGAGGGTTGGGTCGACTATGCGCGTACTGCCACGCCGGCACCGGCTGGGACACCCGGCTACGGGGCAGGTTGGTGGGTCGAGCCGAAGCATCCAGGCGAGTTTCGTGCGGGTGGTTTCGGAGGCCAGCACATCGTTGTCGTTCCTCAGAAGGACCTCGTGGTCGTGTTGCTCTCGGACCGGATGGACGGCCTCGACGGCGACGTACGTGACGATCTGGTTGCGGCCTTCGATGCGGTTCCTGACGTGACCGTGCCTCGTGTGATCGACCCTGCGAGCGTCCCCACCAACTCGGGGTGACTCGTCGCACCGGACCCCGGTTCAGGCACCAGAACTGATCTGGGTAGGACCGTGCGTCTTCCCCAGAACCGCCACTCGATACACAAGGTGTGTGTGTGTATCGGCAGAGAACCACAAGTAGCATCTCGCCGTGTCGCGCGCATCGGTCT
>JAHFUU010000396.1 GCA_023264915.1 Microthrixaceae bacterium
GCGCATCACCGAGGCGCTCATCCCCTCGCTGCGCGAGTACACAGCCCTCTACGGGCTGAGCCTCAGGCGCACGCAGCTGATGCCGTCCGAGTCGATCATCATGCACCCAGGCCCGATGAACCGGGGGGTCGAGATAGCGGGCGACGTCGCCGAGCTGCCCCAGGCGGTCGTCGTGGACCAGGTTCGGAACGGCGTGGCGGTACGCATGGCGGTCCTGTTCAGGCTGCTCGCATCGGAGGCGCCCGATGGCGGGTGAGCTCGTGATCAGGGGCGGACGGGTGATCGACCAGACCGCCGAACGCCGGGCTGACATCGCCGTCGGGCCAGACGGCCGAATCGTCGATGTGTCAGGTGGCATCGACACCGCAGGGATGGGGAGCGGTGTCGCGGTCCTCGACGCCAGCGGGTGCGCGGTGGTGCCGGGGCTCGTCGACCTTCACACCCATCTGCGCGAACCCGGACACGAGGAGGCAGAGACGGTCGAGACCGGCTCGCGGGCCGCGGCCATGGGCGGTTACACGGCCGTGGTGGCGATGCCCAACACCGACCCGCCCGTCGACAGTGCCGCTGTCGTGCGCCAGGTGCTGGACGCGGGAATCGCGGCGGGCCTCTGTGACGTCCACGTGGCCGGGGCAATCACGGTGGGCCGCCGGGGAGAGGGGCTGGCGCCGCTGGGCGAGATGGCAGCCCTCGGCGTGAGGCTGTTCACCGACGACGGCAGCGGTGTCCAGGACGAGCGCCTCATGCGGCGCGCCATGGAGTACGGGCGGGCCCTGGATGTCGTCCTGGCCCAGCACTGCGAGGTGGACTCGCTTGCCTACGGCGGCCACATGAACGAGGGTGCGTGGTCCTCGAGGCTCGGCATCCCCGGAATCCCGGCCGAGGCCGAGGAGCTCATGGTTGCCCGCGACGTGGCCCTGTCGAGGCTCACCGGGGCACCCGTGCACTTCCAGCACCTGTCCACGGCTGGTTCGGTCGGGGCAGTCCGCGCCGCCAAGGCGGCCGGTGCCGCTGTCACCGCGGAGGCGACCCCCCATCACTTCACCCTCACCGACGAGTGCTGCTCGAGCTATGACCCCCTGTTCAAGGTCAACCCGCCGCTGCGGGGCAAGCCGGACGTGGCGGCGATCAGGGAAGGTTTGGCGGACGGCACGATCGACGCGATTGCGACCGACCACGCACCGCACACCCAGGAGCGCAAGGAGCTGCCCTTCGATCAGGCGCCACCGGGGATGCTCGGCCTCGAGACAGCGCTCGCGCTGGCGATCGACCAGCTGGCGGACCTGCCTCTCAGCCAGATCATCGGCTTGTTGAGCTGGCGCCCGGCGGCGATCGCCGGGCTGTCGGGTGCACATGGAGGTCCCCTGCGTGAGGGTAGGCCGGCCAACCTGTGCGTCATCGATCCTGAGATGACCTGGACGGTCGACCCCGCGCGCTCCTCCAGCCGGTCGCGCAACACGCCCTTCGCCGGCCGGGTGCTGAGAGGCAAGGTGCGCCACACGGTTCTGTTCGGCGTGCCGACCGTGATCGACTGCGAGGCGCAACGGTGATCCAGACCGCGAGTCCCAGGCCGCGAGGACGCGACGTGGGTGAGATCAGGGAGAGCTTGCTCGTCCTGGCCGACGGGACCTCCTTCGCCGGTGAGATGGTCGGCGCGGATCCACCCGGCGGTGTGGCCGCAGGCGAGGTCGTGTTCAACACCGTCCTGTCCGGTTACCAGGAGGTCATCTCTGACCCTTCGTACGCGGGCCAGGTCATCTGCTTCACCTACCCGCACATCGGCAACTACGGCGTCACCGGGACCGACGACGAGGCTCGGCAGCCCTACTGCCGCGGCGTGATCGTCAGGGACCTGGCGCGGCGCCGCAGCAACTGGCGCTCGGAGGCAGACCTGGATGCCTACCTGTGCCGGCACGGGATCGCCGGGATCGCCGGGATCGACACGCGCAGGCTCACCCGCCACATCCGCGAGGCCGGGTCGATGCCGGGCGCGTTCGGCACGGCCGACGAGGTGAGCCTGAAGCTCGCAGCGTCGGCTGAGCCGGGCACCGAGGGCGTGGACCTGGTATCGGTGGTCACCACAGCCGAGCCCTACGTGGTGGGTGAAGGCGGCATGCGTGTCGTGGCCTATGACCTGGGGATCAAGACCACGATCCTTCGCAACCTCGCCGAGATGGCGACCGTCGAGGTCGTCCCCGCCTCGACCCCGGCCTCTGATGTGCTCGCCCGGAACCCCGACGGCGTGTTCTTGTCGAACGGCCCCGGTGACCCTGCCCAGGTGACCCACGTGACCCGCCAGATCTCGGGCCTGTTGGGTCATGTCCCGATCTTCGGTATCTGCCTGGGTCACCAGCTGCTCGCAACTGCCGTCGGCGGATCCACGTTCAAGCTTGCATTCGGCCACCACGGCGGCAACCACCCCGTGCGTCGCCTCGACGGAGGCGCGGTCGAGATCACGAGCCAGAACCACAACTACGCGGTGGCCGAGGGGTCCCTGGACGGCGTGGCCGAGGTGACCCACCGCAACCTCAACGACGGCGTGATCGAGGGCATGCGCTGCCTGGGCGCGCCAGCCTTCTCGGTCCAGTACCACCCCGAAGCTGGGCCCGGCCCCCACGACTCGCGGTACCTGTTCGGGCTGTTTCGAGAGATGATGGAGCGGCACCGTTGAAGAGGGAAGATATCGGTTCGATCCTTCTCATCGGGTCAGGTCCGATCATCATCGGCCAGGCGTGCGAGTTCGACTACTCCGGAACCCAGGCATGCAGGGTGCTGCGGCAGGAGGGCTTCCGGGTCATCCTCGCCAACTCGAACCCGGCGACGATCATGACCGACCCCGAGTTCGCTGACGCCACCTACCTCGAACCGCTCGATGTGGACGCTCTCGCGGGCATCATCGAGCGTGAGCGTCCTGACGCCCTGCTTCCGACCCTCGGGGGCCAGACCGGGTTGAACCTCGCCATGGACCTGCACCGCGCAGGGGTGCTGGACCGCTACGGGGTGGAGCTGATCGGGGCCAACGAGGAGGCGATCACCACAGCGGAGGATCGTGAGCGCTTCAAGGCGGCGATGAAGGAGATCGGCCTCGACGTCCCTGACAGCGGCATCGCACACACGATGGAAGAGGCCTTGAAGGTCCTTGACGACGTCGGTCTGCCCGTGGTCATCAGGCCGGCCTTCATCCTCGGTGGGCGGGGCACGGGCATAGCGTCCACGATCGAGGAGTACAGGGTGGCCGCCGCCAAGGGCATCGACGCCAGCCCGATCTCTGAGATCCTCGTCGAGCGCTCGATCGCCGGGTGGAAGGAGTACGAGCTGGAGGTCATGCGTGACCGTGCCGACAACTGCGTCGTCATCTGCTCGATCGAGAACCTCGATCCGATGGGGGTCCACACTGGAGACTCGATCACCGTCGCTCCCGCGCAGACCCTGAGCGACGTCGAGTACCAGGCGATGCGTGATGCCGCATTTGCCTGCATCCGCCGCGTCGGTGTCGAGACAGGCGGCTCCAACGTGCAGTTCGCGCTGGACCCCGCGAGCGGCGACATGGTGATCATCGAGATGAACCCGCGGGTGTCGCGCTCGTCGGCCCTGGCGTCCAAGGCCACCGGGTTCCCGATCGCGAAGATCGCAGCGAAGCTGG
>JAHFUU010000397.1 GCA_023264915.1 Microthrixaceae bacterium
CGCTCGCCAAGGCCTGTCCCTGTTCGGTGTCGATGACCGTGGCCTCGACAAGCTCGACCGCGCCATCCTGTACTCCATCGCGGAGCGCTTCGGGGGAGGTCCGGTTGGCCTTTCCACGCTCGCGATCAGCGTTTCCGAACCGGCAGAGACCGTCGAGGACGTCTATGAGCCGTTCCTCATCCAGCAAGGCCTGCTGATGCGTACCCCGAGGGGTCGTGTCGTCACCCCCGCAGCGTGGAGCCACCTCGGCCTTGCGCCTCCGCCGGGCGCGCCGCTGGTCGCGTCTCCCGGGCTCCAGCAGTCCTTTCCCGACTGATCCCTGCTCGCGCGCCGACCCTTGTCGGATCGGACGCGGCGCGCGGTTGCCGGCGTCAGGCGTCGATGAGGCGACCGTTGTTGTAGTCGTCGTAGGCGCTGAGGTCGAGATGGCCGTGACCGCTGTAGTTGAACAGGATCACCTTCTCCTCGCCCAACTCCTTGGCTGCAAGCGCCTCGTCGATCGCGGCTCTGATCGCGTGCGCGGTCTCGGGTGCCGGTAGCTTGCCATCGGTGTTCGCGAACTGGACCGCAGCATCGAACACCTTGCCTTGCGGGTAGGCGACGGCCTCCATTCGACCGTCGCGGACCAGCTTGGAGATGATCGGGGAGTCGCCGTGGTAGCGGAGGCCACCCGCGTGGATGCTCGGCGGCATGAAGTCGTGCCCGAGGGTGTACATGGGCAGCAGCGGGGTCATGCCTGCGACGTCGCCGAAGTCATAGTCGAACTTGCCCTCTGTGAGGGTCGGGCATGACGAGGGCTCGGCCGCCACGAGCCGGATGCTGTCATCGGGAACGAACGGAAAGGCGATGCCACCGAGGTTGGAACCCCCACCGCAGGACCCCAACACCACGTCGGGCTTGGCCTCTCCCGCGAGGCCAAGCTGCTCTTTGGCTTCGAGGCCGATGACGGTCTGGTGCAAGAGCACGTGGTTGAGGACCGAACCGAGCGAGTAATGGGTGTCCTCACGGCTGGCCGCATCGCGGACTGCGTCTGAGATGGCAGCGCCGAGCGAGCCGGGGCTTTCGGGATCGTCCACTGGCGAGGGCACGACCTCGCTGCCCCACACCTCCATCATGATGCGCCGGTAGGGCTTCTGGTTGTAAGAGGCTCGGACCATGTAGACCTTGCACTCGATGTCGAACTGGGTGCACGCGAACGACAGGGCGGTGCCCCACTGGCCGGCACCCGTCTCAGTCGTCAGGCGGGTCGTGCCTTCGGCTGAGTTGTAGAACGCCTGGGGCACTGCGGTGTTCGGCTTGTGCGAACCCGCTGGCGAGACTGACTCGTCCTTGTAGTAGATGCGTGCAGGCGTGCCTAGGGCGGCCTCGAGCCGGCTCGCACGGACCAGGGGCGTGGGGCGCCACAGCCGGAGGATGTCGAGCACCTCGCCCGGGATGTCGATCCACGGGTCGGTTGAGACCTCCTGGCCTATGAGCGCCATCGGGAACAGTGGGCTCAGATCGTCAGGACCGACTGGCTCGCGGGTCGCGGGGTGAAGCGGTGGGTCGACCGGTTCAGGCAGATGCGGCATGATGTTGAACCACGCCGTGGGGATCTTGTCATCAGGAAGGATGAAGCGAGCCATCTCGTCTCCTCGGGTTCGTCGAGCGGCGCAAGCTTAGAAGTGTGCGTTGGCCCGCGCTCAACTGCCCGTTGAGCTTCATCCCCGCAGAGACGGCCGCCCCGAGGCTCCCATCGGCAGAGTCGAAATCTGCCCCATGGACCAGGTGGCACGAATAGCGTGTGACGCGGGGCAGCGGGCTCTGGTGCCCGACGGTGGTCAGCCCAGAGCTGTCCGACCCCGAGACGAACGACCTCAACACGACGGAGAGAGCCACGTGACCGATGAAGGAATCCAGATCCTGCCGTTCTACCTTGTCGCGGATGCGTCCTACTCGATGAGCCAGGACAACAAGATCGATACCCTCAACCAGCTCCTGCCCGAGCTGCGAGACGAGCTGGTGCGCAACCCGGTGGTGGGTGACATGGTCCGGTTCGGACTGCTGGACTTCTCTGACGATGCGACGGTCGTGATGCCACTCACCGACGTCCGCACTGTAGAGGTCCTTCCGGCCTTGGCTCCGCGTGGAGGCACGTCCTTCGTAGCGGCGTTCAAGCTCTTGCGCCAGCAGATCGACTCTGACTACGCGCTGTTGAAGGCAGATGGCTTCACCATCAAGCGCACGACCGCTGTCTTGCTCTCTGACGGCGCCCCGACCGATGACGAGAGTGCTTGGCGCCAGGCCTTTGACGAGCTGACCCGGTATGACCCCGAGACCCATGACGGCAACAGGCTCTTCCCGAACCTCATACCCATCGGCATCGGTGACTGTGACCGCGAGATCCTTGGCGAGCTCCGCTATCGCAAGGAGGGCAGCGCGGCGATGCCGGCGATGTACATGTCTGACGGGGGCAACCCCGCGAAAGCGATCGCCGAGTTGATCCCGCTGCTGATCCGAAGCATCGTCAACTCCTCCCTCGCCCAGGCCGAGGGAGGCGACGACCAGGGAGCCGCCTCCAAGGCGATGGCGACGACCCTGGCCGGTGCTGAAGGTTTCGATGTCGAGCTCGACTGAGAGGCATGGGGTGGCGGCGTTCGACCCAGGTGACAGCCTCCGAGCAGAGGGGTCTCAGCGATGATCGAGACGCTGGCAATAGGAGATGCTGGGACCGCTGGAGAGGTCGAGGGGCCACCGGCGATGCTGGCAGTGCCTCAACCCGACACGATGATCGATGCAGGTGAGTACGGGCCCTTGATAGTCAGGGCGGCGAGCGTCAGGGGTGTGGGGCACCGCTACGACGGTACGCCGCGCCAGGACGACTTCTGCCTGGGTGTGGGTGGCGCATCCAACGAGTGGTTCGTCGTGGCCGTCGCCGACGGCGTCAGCTCTGGACCGACCTCCCACGTGGCGTCGCGTGCGGCAGTTCGCTTCGTGATCAAGCTCCTCAACTCCAAGCTCGCCTCTTCGGCACCGTCCGCGCTCGACTGGAACGAGGTGATCGGAGGTGTCGCGGGGTTCGTGCTCGCCCAGGCGCGGAACGAGTCTCGCGACCCTCACCTCGATGCCGGCGCGGCTGCCAAGCTCATGGCCACCACGATCGTGATAGCGGTCGTGCCGGTGTATCCGAACAGCGCAGGCGTACGCTCGTGCGCCGTCCTGGCTGTCGGTGACACCTCAGCATGGGTGCTCGGCGCGAATGGTCAGTGGCGGTCAGAGACAGCGATCAAGAACGATGGTGCTGCCGTGGCCTCCTCGGCGACGGCTGCGCTTCCTCTGTTGCCGCCGGGGGACTTCTCGCCGATCAGCGTCGAGTTGGGTCCCGGCGAGGTGCTGTTCGTGATTACCGACGGGGTTGGCGACCCGCTTGGCGACGGCAAGGGCGAGGTGGGCCGATCTCTCGCGCGCGCCTGGTCGGATCCGCCCGATCGCTATACCTTCGCATCACAGGTCGACTTCAGGCGGCGCTCGCACACCGACGACCGCACGGTCGTGGGCATCTGGACCGGCCGCGGGAAAGCTTCGGGCGAGGACCCAGCAGCTGGTTTCACGGTCGAGCCTGTCGAGACAGGCTCAGTGCCCGGAGTAGCCGGATCCGCCGCG
>JAHFUU010000398.1:0-745 GCA_023264915.1 Microthrixaceae bacterium
CTCTGGCGTGGTCGGCGGCCCCCTCCATCCAATACGTCGTGGATGTCGCCGGCTGGTTCGGCCCACGCCTGTAGTTGTCTCGGGGGCTGCGCCCCTCCACGCACCGGCCACATCGACAGCAAGGTTGTCTGGGCAGCAAGCGTCAAGACGGGGGCTCCGGCCCGGCCCGGCCAATCGCGGCTGTGTGCCGCGGTTGGCCATCGGCTGGGGGTTTGGGACGGGTCCGTTCAGTCGGCCCGGTCGTCCTCACCATCGATGACGTGTATCGCTGCCTCCTCGGCAGGAAGGACGGCATCCAATGGTCCACCGGTCTCCCCTACCGCCACTCCATCGGGCATCTCGTGGGCGAACTCTGCCGCGCTTTCCGCGCTGAACTCAGGATCGAATCCCCAATCAGGGCGTGCTTCGATCAGCTCGCCGTCCATACCGTCAGAGGATGGGGTCAGGCGATCGGGCTCCTCTCGCCACGCTCGCTCTGCAAGTGAATCAGCTGGGACATCGCCGCTCGTCGTCACAACAGAGGCCTCGAACGCGGCCAGACCATGGTCTGGCCCGTAGCCTTCGACGTCCAGGTCAGGCTCGACGTTGTCATCGTCGAACTCCTGAGCGACGAACTGATCGTCGTTGGGGTCGATGCTGTCAGGCTCTGCGCCTGCTGCCATCTCGGTCACGTCGTTCCACCTAGTCGCACGACACCAACCTACTCACTCTTCAACTGGTTCCGCGCCGACACGGCCTTCGGGCG
>JAHFUU010000398.1:790-3640 GCA_023264915.1 Microthrixaceae bacterium
AACTGATTCCGGTTCCAGGCAGGTCAACGTCCTCGATGAAGTCCTTCACCACCTTGGCCATGGATTCGTCGATGGCTGCCTGCACGCTGCGCGAGATGAGTGGCCTGAGCCGCCGGAGACGCTCGGTGACCTCGCCAAGCTCCTCACGAGGAGACCCACGGTCGACGAAGGGCTTCCAGACCATGGTCATGAACATGTTGAGGAAGTGGGCCGCGATCTCGTCGCACCGATCGCGGAGGAAGCTGGCCTGCTCGAGGGCGACGTTCAACGGGATGTCGATCTCGCGCAGCTCGACGCCGATATCGATCAGCCTCGGGTTGACGGACTCGAAGGTGCCGTCCAGCTCGGTGCCCACGAGCAACCCGCTCTTGATGGCGGTGGAGAGGGCATGGGTCTCATCCACGCCGAAACGTTCGGTGAGCTCCTCGATAGTCACGAGGACCCTGGACTGCCCTCCCAGGAAAGCGCTCAGCTCCTCCTTGAAGCCCAACACGTCGCCCAAGGTCTGGCCAGCATCCCATGCCTTCATCAGGGAGGAGATGGCGGCCCGGGAGAACCCATCGGCCTGAGGCCGTTCGATCAGCTGAAGCCTGCTGAGGTGCTCGGGGCCATACATGCCTTGACGAGCCCCTCGCTCAGGCGGTGGCAGCATGCCCTGCAGCTGGAACGATCGGATGTTGCGGGCACTGAAGCCAGAAAGCTGTGCCAGCTCGTCGAGCGTGTAGTCGTAGGGATCGGCGTCACTCACTGCGCCCGACGATAGTGCTGCCGGCCCTCGCGCGAGTCCCGAAGGCTCATTCGGCCGCTCCCCGGGGCCTCTGCTCTGATCACGTCATGCACCACGGATCTGCATGACTGCCTTCGCTAGACACGAACCATCGACAGTCAAGTGGTGGCGGGAGCTCTGGAGCTCTGGAGCTCTGAGTTTCCCTTCGCCTGGTCGCCACAGCTCCTAAGGTGCTCGGCGATGACAGCGAGCGCGAACCTGAGCGGCAAGACCTGCGTCGTGACCGGTGCCAACACAGGGATCGGGAGGGCGACCGCAGAGGGCTTGGCACGAGCGGGCGGCCGGGTCGTGCTGGCGTGTCGCTCAGCGGCCAAGACCGAACCCGTCATCGAGGACTTGAAACGCATGAGCGGCAACGAGCTCGTCGAACACCTGCCGTTGGATCTCTCTGACCTCGGATCTGTGCGTGAGGCCGTAGCGGTCCTTGCTGGCCGCGCTGATCCTGTCGACGTGATCATCGCCAACGCAGGAGTCGCCGGCCAGCGCGGCCAGACGGTGCAGGGATTCGAGCTGGCGTTCGGCATCAACCATCTGGGTCACTTCCTGTTCGTCACCGAGCTGATGGATCTGCTGCGAGAGGCATCACCGTCTCGCGTCGTCGTCGTCGCGTCAGAGTCCCATTACTCGGCCAAGGGCCTCTCGGAGCAGGACCTCTGCCGTCCGACACGCACCATCACAGGCCTCCGAGAGTACGAGAGGTCCAAGCTGGCAAACGTCCTGTTCGCCCAGGAGCTGGCCAGACGTGTCTCGCCAGACGAAGTGACCACGTACGCGTTGCATCCTGGTGTGATCGCTTCAGACATCTGGCGCCGGGTGCCTTGGCCGGTCCGGCCGATCATGACCAGGCGCATGAAGACCGTCGCCGAAGGCGCCCGCACCTCGTTGTGGTGCGCCACTGATCCGGGGGTGGCGGGAACGAGTGGCGGCTACTACTCAGATTGCGAGCCCAAAGAGCCCAGCGCGGTCGCCACACCCGAGCTGGGAAGGTGGCTGTGGGAACGTAGCGAGGACTGGACAAGGGACTTCCGGCAGGGCAGTCCCCAGCTCTGAACGACAAAGGGACCAGGTCCCGGCGGTTCGACATATAGCGGCCTTGTGGAGCGCACCCGACCCACCCCCGCGACCTCGGTCCTGGCTCGGACTGGCGACTGCGGGTTCTGACCTCGATGGTCGGACAGATCTGGAGCGAACCTCAGGGCCGCTGGCCGGTCAGACCATCGATGCCCAGAGCGCGCGGCGCGAGCTCTCGGGGTCGTAGACAACCTCGGTCGGCACATCGAGGCGCATGGTGGCACGACGATCCAGGTCATACCGGGGCCACTCACCGACCACGTCGTTTGAGGGGTCTCCTGTCCGAGCGAAGGCCAACCACGACTCCTGAAGAGCATCGACCAGGGACTGTGGAGGGTTGTCCCCGGTCAGGAAGGCGATCCCCGCCTGAGCGGGGCCGAAGACGAACGGCACGTCCAGGGCGTGGCAAGCGCCGGCAGTCGGGCTGGGCCACGAGAACAGGTAGCTGTAGGTGGGCGAGCCCCGTTGCACGAGCGCCTCGCACAGACGGATCGCAGGCTGGCGGAACACGAGGTCGGTGACCGCTGCACCGAAGAGCTCTTTTGGTGACTCACCCTGCAAGGCCTCTTGGTAGACACGCTGGGCCTGCGCTCCGTCGGCGAACACCTTGCCCAGCCGCCGGGACAGGCCCTCCTCATCGAGGTCGTTCGGATCGAGGAACTGGAACAGCTTCCACTCTTCGCGGCAGGTGCCCGCCATGACAGGTACACCGGCCGCCGTGCCGGCCGAGACGTTGTCGATCGCCCGCCTGTCCAACACGGCGTCGTCTTGCACGGGTTGGAACGGCAGTCGCAGGTCGGGGGCCTCGTTGATCAACGCCTCGGTGTCGGTGAAGAAGCGCATGATGAACGATTGTTGTCCCGCCACAATCTGATCTGGAGAGAGGGCCTTCATCCCGCCGATGTCGGTGACTCGAAGCGTGTCGAGAAGCTGCTGGGTGACCTCTGTGGCATGCGCCGCCGGTGACACGTTGTGAGCAGCACCACTCTGGG
>JAHFUU010000399.1:0-1806 GCA_023264915.1 Microthrixaceae bacterium
CAACCTCACCAAGGGCGAGACGAAGCCCAACCTGGTCGTGGTCGGCATCGGCACCGGAGGCAAGGTCTGCCTGTACACCCACAGCGGGACCGACCTCATCGCCGACATCAACGGCTGGTACCCGCACGCTTGACCATGCCTGCTCCGGTGGCACCCCATCTGCCTGGGCGTCGATGAGACACCTGAGGTCACCGAGGTCGGGCCGAGCGGGGAGGCGGGGGTGCTGAGCTTCGCGCCATTCGCCGGCCCTCATCACGGGCCGAGGCCTTCTCGCCAAGGCTTCTAAGCCGCGCCGACAATTGACCGATGATCAACTACGTTCGCGGCGGCGCACTACGAAGGCGGAACAACCCATGAACTCCAACTCACCCATCCACGGGCGGCGTCTTACCAGGTCCACCCTCCTGGCCCTGGCCGTGCTCGCAGCGGCTTCCGCCTCGTGCTCGTCGAGCAGCACCAGTGGCACCACCCAGCCACCAGCCGATGCCGGCGGTCCCCAGCCGTCCAACGTCAAAGGGCCTCAGGACGCGGCACCGCCTCGCGACGGCGGCCAGATAGTCATGGGCCTCGAGGGCGAGCCCGAAGGGCTCGATCCGACCCGGTTCGCCTTCGCGGCTTCGGGCCACTACATCGCGTCGGCAGTCTTCGAGCCGCTCGCCACCATCGACGCCGGTGGCCAGGCGGTTCCCTACCTGGCCACCGCGATCCAGCCCAACGCGGACTTCACGACCTGGACGATCACGCTGCCAGAGGGCGTGAAGTTCCATGACAACACGACGCTTGACTCCGCTGTGGTCAAGGCGAACCTCGACGCTCACCGCAGCTCCATGATCACCAGGCTCGCCATGCTGACCGTCGCCGACGTGCAGGCACCTGACGCAACCCATGTGACGGTGGCCCTGACCAAACCATGGGTTCGCTTCCCCAACCTGTTGACCAGCCAGATCGGGTACGTGCTCGCCCCAGCGATGCTGGCTGACCCGGAGCTGTCCAAGAAGCCGATCGGCACTGGCCCGTTCGTGTTCGATTCCCACGTCGACTTCCAGTCGTGGACCTTCAAGAAGAACCCCAACTACCACCACGCTGGCCTTCCCCATGTGGGATCGATGCTGTTCAAGATCCTCGTCGACGAGGGTGAGCGCCAGCGAGCGCTCGAAGCCGGTGACGTGGACGTGATCCACTCGGCGAAGCCAGACCAGGTTCTGGCTCTGAAGGCGTCGGGCGCCTACAAGATCGTCAACTACTCAGGCGGCGAGGAAGACTTCTTGACGGTCAACACCCTCAAGCCGCCCTTTGACAGCTTGACCGCGCGTCGTGCCGTTGCGTATGCGACCGATTCGGCGGGATGGCTGCGCGATCGGACCAAGAACGTCGAGCAGGCTTCCAACTCACCGTACGCTCCTGGCCAGCTCGGCTACGAGAAGGACAACGGGTACCCGGCCTTTGACATGAACAAGGCCAAAGAGCTCGCCGCGCAGTACCAGACCGAGACCGGGCAGCAGCTCAGCTTCTCGCTCGCCACGACCGAAGGGCTCGACAACCAGGCTGACGCTCAGTACTTCATCAAGGCCTACGAGCAGGCTGGGATGAAGGTGACGGCGCTCACCTACAAGCAGATCCAGCTTGTCGCCCAGACCGCCACCGGGAACTTCGAGATGGCGCTGTTCCGGAACTTCGGCTTCCATGACCCTGACACCGACGCGACCTTCTTCAGATCGGCGTCGGCCCTTGACCTGGGCGGCCTGTCGCTCAACTTCCCCCACTACCGGGATCCGGCGGTGGATGAGGCGCTGGACAAGGCTCTGG
>JAHFUU010000399.1:1816-3638 GCA_023264915.1 Microthrixaceae bacterium
CCGCTCGCTTCAGAGGATCTTCGCCGAGAAGCTGCCGTACCTGTGGCTCGGAAGGCCCGAATGGGTGCTGGCTGCGAACCCCCGCGTGAACGGCATCTACCCCGCGGCCAACGGCACGATCCAGACCCTCGGCGCCAAGACGTGGCTCTCGGAGATGTGGGTCTCGCAGTGACCCACATGCCGTGGCAACCGCGCCGGCGGTGACCGCTGATCCGAGTGGACGGGCGACCGGAGGCCGCGCTCGCGGACCATGTCGTGCGGCCAGCACGCGGCCCGAACCTCGTGGTCCTGAGACGGTCAGGCTCGTTTCCCGACGCGTGGCACTCGGTCCTGGCCAGCCCTCTCAAGAAAGGTTAGTCTGAGTAAGTCACGCCCACGTCCCTGCGAAGGGCGTGGACCGGCAGACCGAGTCTCGATGCCAGCGGGTGCCTCGGCTCGCGATGCCAGCGGGAGCTCATCCCCGGAGAGGATCGAATGATCGAGATGATGAGGCGGCACTACGGCGCCAAGGCCTGGTGGGGCGCGTTCGTGATGCACAGCGAGATGCGCCACCTGGCGGGAATCGTCGACGAGACCTACCTGCCGATCCTGCGCCTGGTGAGCGATGACCCTCGCCAGATCGAACGCGACTGGTCAGCGATCAGGTCCGAACGATGGAAGGTCAACTGGTGGGACTCGCCCCATGAGCGTTGGCGGAAGACCTATGGCAACTTCGTGCGCGAGCTCGAGTGGTCCTACGGCGAGTTGAGAGCCCGACTCTCCGAGCCGGACTTCGAGGACCTGGTCGTCACGTCCATGTGTGCACGCCTGGACGAATGGATCGGATGGACCAAGGCGATGATGAAGCGACTCGATCGGCGCGCACCGGGCGGCATCGCGGCCTCGATGGGCGGGGCGTCGGCCACGACGATGAACGCCCGCGCCATGGCCATGGTCTCGCCCATCGTCGGCGACATCGAGGTTCGCGGAGTCCAGGCAGGGCTCATCGAGTGCTACATACCGGATTGTGCGATGCACACCGTGGTGAGCACAGAGAGGCCTCAGACGAACGCGTGCCTCTACGGGTGCAAGGCGGCATGTGAGGCCTTCCTCGGTCCTGACGATGTCATGTCGATCCACTTCGAGCCCAACCTCCCGGCCTTTGACTGCATCATGCGAGTCTCGATGGACGGCCAACCCGCAGACCCGGCGCGGCGCGCCGCTTCGCGCAAGACCACCGCCCGCGAGGTGGATGCCGGGCTGCCCGCCCTTTCCGAGCCGGCATGCGACACCGCTCCGGTCCCTTGATCACGACCACGGCACCGCATGAGGCCGGTACCTCCATCCAGGCAGGCATGATCCGGGATCGTGACTTAAACGGAGTAACCTACTCACGGGTTGCTGCTGCTGATCCGCCCTGGAGGTGAGATGACCCAACGGAGGCGCCCGCGCGCCAAGCGAGGCGAAGGCGACAAGCTCCGCCAGGAGATCCTCGACGCTGCTGACCGCTTGCTCCTGGAGGCCGGAAGCGAGTCTGGTGTCTACATCCAGGCCATAGCCGACGAGGTCGGGTGCACCCCGCCGGCCATCTACATGCACTTCGCCGACAAGGATGCCCTCATGTTCGAGGTGTGCGCGCGGCACTTCGACACCTTCGTATCAGCTCTGGCCACAGCCGAGGGTGACCCCGATGATCCGCTGAAGGAGCTGCTGTCGCGTGGGCGTGCCTACGTCGAGTACGGGCTGGCCCATCCCGAGCCCTACCGCATCCTGTTCATGCAGAAACCTGGCGCCTCCACGACCCGATCCGTTGCAAGCAGTCCCTCTGACACCTTCAACCTTC
>JAHFUU010000400.1 GCA_023264915.1 Microthrixaceae bacterium
GGTGTGCGTATCCCGCCGAGTGCTATCGCATCAGGATTGCGACGGATCTCGGGCTTGGTGCCCTCGGCCACCTCGATGCGAGGTGCGACCGGTGGGGCGACACCGGTGCGAACCCAGTTGTCGAGGTCTCGCAGTGCAGCCTTCGCAACGAGGTGCATCGGGCCATCGTTGATCCGGACACCGCAGTCGATGTTCTGCGCGATGGAGCCCAGCATGTGTGCGTCGGCGTGTGAGGTGCCCGCCACCTCCCATAGACGGAACCGGTCGCTGTCAGGCTGGCGAACCTGGACCGAGTTCAACACGCCCACCACGTCGCTCTCTGACTGCAGCTCCAACACCGGTGCATCGAGGTCGGTGCGCAGCGTGACCGGGGTGGTCGAGGCGATCGACCCCGCGAGGTCTGCGTAGGCGCCGGGGGCTACCAGGGGAAGGCTCACCGACGCGCGGCTGTGCACGAAGAAGCCGTCGAACGCGCGCGTGACGGGCTGGACGCCGTTGTAGTAGGTCGTGAGCGCCACGGCCGACTGTGACTCACCTGCGGCCAGCAAGACCTGTGGCTTCACGCCGCCGACGAACGCGCCTCCGGCAGCAACCGCACGGCCAACCTGGGTGAAGATGTCAAAGGCATACCCGTCGCCGGGATGCTGCAGGGACCCGTATCGATCTGCGTCGAGAGCTTTCAAGCCCTTTCCCACGTACTGGTCGGTCCCCGGCGCCTTGACGAGCACCGGCCCACCCTGGACGCCGATCAGCTGTGCTGACACACCCACCCAGGTGTGCCCCTTCCGGACGACCTCTTCCTCGAAGCTCGCGTAATCGGGGTTCGCATCGAGGCCACCGCTGACGTTGAGCCACTCGACCACCGCCGTGCCGCTGGCTCGACCCGGGTCGGCCGGACGGCGGACGAGCACGCGGGTCCGGTAGCTGGCCGACGTGCCGGGCTCGAAGGTCCAGTGCCCGTCGGGGGTCATCGTGCCAATTGCCTTGTAGTCCGTCGCTGTCCCGGTGGCCACGTACTCGTGCTGGACGTAGCCGTCAGGGACTGCGAGGGTCGTCGCCGAACCTATGAAGGCGCCGCCCCCAGCTGTCAGCTCCTCGGAGAGGTCAGCTGCGGGACCGCTGCCACGTTCGGGCTTGGGCTTGACGGTTGACCCCGGGGTCGTCGGCGGCAAGGCCCCGCTGTCAGAGGTCTTGCTCGTGCAGGCAGGGAGAGCCACCCCGAGGAGCGCGCATGCCACCAGCGCCGCCCTGGAGATGGACCGGCGGCGGAGTGGCGCCGGCGTGCCGCTGCGATCCCGTCGCCCGCTCGGCTGGCCCGTGCACATGGCCTGGGGCCCGATGGCCGCGGCCCGAGCGCCGTGAGCGACGCTGACTTCCATGTCCTGACCCCCACGTCTGCATCGGCGTGACGCTCACGCCCAGAACTGCCTTTCTGGCAAGCTAGCATCCTCTGGCCGCGCGCGGCAGGCCGCTGTTGCCAGGCCGTTGCTGCCAGGCCGTTGCTGCCAGGCCGCGGTTGCCAGGCCGCGGTTGCGAGGCTCATTCCGCCGGCCGCGGTTGGCAGGGCTCGGTCGGCGCCCGTACGATTCGGCGGTCTCAGCGCAGCATGCCAGGACGACGACGTGCACGAGCAACGGGGGTGAAGCGATGCCGCTGGTGGAAGGGGTCCGGGAGCGCACCGTGGAGACCAACGGCGTCCAGCTCGCCATCCTCGACGCGGGTGACCCGGATGCCCCGCTGATCGTCCTCGCGCATGGGTTTCCCGAGCTCGCGTACTCGTGGCGTCACCAGATCCCTGCGCTGGTGAGCGCCGGCTACCGCGTCGTCGCGCCCGACCAGCGGGGCTACGGACGGTCGAGCCGGCCCGAACCAATCGACGACTACGACATCATCCATCTCACCGGCGACCTCGTTGGCCTGCTCGACGCTCTCGATCGTGAGACGGCTGTGTTCGTGGGCCACGACTGGGGATCGATGGTGGTCTGGCACATGGGCTTGCTCGCACCCGAGCGAGTCGAAGCTGTCGTCGGGATGAGTGTCCCGTACATGCCGAGACCACCGCTTCCGCCCACCGAGTTGATGCGCAACATGGCCGGTGACGGCTTCTTCTACATCCTCTACTTCCAAGAGCCTGGCGTCGCGGACGCGAACCTCGGCGCTGACCCTGCCAAGACCCTCAGGCGCATGTTCGCCGGCCTGCCCTCGTCGAGCCTTGCCGACGGCCTCGGCGAGGCGCTCGCCGACATGGCAGCTGCCGACGGGCGAGGGTTCGTCGAGCGCCTGCCGGAGCCGGCCGAGCTTCCCGGTTGGCTGAGCCAGGCCGAGCTCGACCACTACGTCGAGGAGTACACGCGCACGGGCTTCACGGGTGGGATCAACTGGTACCGCAACTTCGACCGCAACTGGCGCCTCACCGAGCAACTGACCGATGCCCACGTGGGCGTCCCGTCGCTGTTCGTCGCCGGGGCGGCTGACCCCGTGCTGATCATGAGCCCGCCATCGATCGGAGAGCCCTGGCTCGATGACCATCGCGGCTCGGTGATCATCGACGGTGCCGGTCACTGGGTCCAACAAGAGGTGCCAGATCAGGTCAACGAGGCACTGCTCGGATTCCTTGGATCACTTGACAACCGAAGGGCGCAGCAATGAGCGATCCGGGTTCCTCGACTAGCGAGTGCCACCCACCCGTCGAGGGTCGCTTCGAAGGCAAGGTCGCACTCGTGACGGGTGCCGCGCGTCCGCGTGGGATAGGGCGCGCCACAGCCGTACGCCTGGCGCGAGAAGGTGCCGACGTCGCGTGCCTTGACATCGCTCGCCCCTACCCCGATGCCCCCGCCCACGGCACCGCATCCACCGATGATCTCGATTCGTTGGTCTCTGAGATCGAGGCGATGGGTCGGGGGGCGGTGGCACTCCACGCGGACATCTCCGACGCCGAGGCAGTCGAGGCAGCTGTCGCGACTGCGACCGAGACCCTCGGCACCGTGACCGTGGTTGCCAACGTCGCTGGGGGCAGCGGGCCCGGCTTCGGGTTCGGGCCGCTGGTCGACCTCCCCGAGCACGAGTTCAAGCGTGTCCTGGACGTGAACGTCGTCGGTACGTGGCTGGTCTCTCGCGCGTGCGCCGCGCGCATGATCGCGGCGCGCGTGGGCGGGCGCATGTGCAACGTGTCGAGCCAGGCCGGCAAGCGTGCCTTCCCGATGCTCGGCGCCTACTGCACCGCCAAGGCCGCAATCATCTTGTTGACCCAGTCGATGGCCCTCGAGCTGGGCCCGTCGGGGATCTCTGTCAACGCCGTGTGCCCGGGCACGGTCGACACCGATCTGGTCAATCCCAACGGCTTGTTCAAGATGCTCATGGGGGGCGATGAGGGACTGGCCGCCTTCATCAACCGCGAGATCCCCTTGGGTCGGCTGCAGGACGCAGACGAGATCGCGGCTGCTTTGTGCTGGCTGCTGTCTGACGACTCTGCGGGCGTCACCGGCGAGGCGCTCAACGTGAGCGCTGGCCAGACCACGGTCTGACGGGACCACGGTCTGACGGGACCACGGTCTGACGGGACCACGGTCTGACGGGACCACGGTCTGACGGGACCACGGTCTGACGGGACCACGGTCTGACGGGACCACGGT
>JAHFUU010000035.1:0-3788 GCA_023264915.1 Microthrixaceae bacterium
CTCCCTGCTTCGTCGTTCAGGCGGGAGCTGGCCCCACTCGTAGTCTGGGTGCGCCCGCCCTGCCGGTCTCGTGTGCCGATCCGTCAGGCGCTGTGGCACCGGGTGGTGAGTCACCTGGCGCGCCGTCCCTTGGTGAGCCGTCACCTGGTGCCCCATCACCTGGTGCCCCATCACCTGGTGCCCCATCACCTGGTGCCCCATCACCTGGTGACCCGTCTCTTGGTGACCCGTCTCTTGGCGAGCCGTCAGCTGTGTGGTCAGGCGGTGAAGCCAAGGCCGGGTCTGTCAGGAGCTCCTCAGTTGCCGGTGCCTCATGAGCCGGGTCGCTCGCCCTGGCAAAGGTCGACCGTAGCCTGCTGGACGTGGACGGGTCGCGGGGTGTCACGACCCGAGGCACGGGGCCGGGTGAGGAGCGATCCGGGAGCGAGGATCGGAGCGAGCCGGTCGTGCCGGCATGGACGGGGACCGGAGTGCTTCCAGCTGTGCGGGGGACCGCCCAAAGGGATGCTCCCTCACGCTTCGGTCCCCCGGCCTCGCGAGCAGCGTCACCGCCCGAGGTCAGATCGCCAGCTCCGCCCTTGCCGTCTCTGGTGGCGGGCAATGGAGCGGGTTTCACCATCGCGAGCTCGTGCAGCCGGCGAACAGCGACGCGCTCGGCCCTCGTGAGCTCGGGCATGGCGCCTTCGGCAGCGGTGCGAAGGTCCTCTGCCCTGAACGCTGCGATGACCGTGTTGATGCCGGGTCGCTCTCTGGGGTCAGCGGCCACCAACGTGGTGAGCATCTGCCTGACCGCCCCGACGGGCAGGGTCTCGCGCAACGCCAGCGGCTCGCCGGCCGAGATGGCTTCGCACGGGTAGCTGAAGCGGCTCGTGTCGAAGAACGGCAGGTCTCCGGTCAGCAGCACGTGGATGAGCACCGCCAGGGAGAAGACGTCACTTGCCAAGGTCAGCTCGCTCGGCCCGGTGCCGCCGGCCTGCTTCACGTATGCGAACATCTCGGGCGAGTAGTAGAGGGGGTCACCGACGATGTGCATGACCGCCGGTGGTTCGCCCGACAGGTATGCCTCGTCGAAGTCGATGAGCTTGCTGGTGACCGCCCCGGCAGGCGTCCGCTGGAACAGGACGTTGTCGGGCTTCAGGTCACCGTGCACGATCCCCTCGTCGTGCATCAGGCGCACCGAGAACAGCAACGAGCGGAGAGCGATCGCCCGCGTCTCTGGGTCCTGCTCGGTGAGGTTCACCCGGTGGTCGATGTCGACGAGCCGGGTGACCTTGTAGTAGGCGGGGCCGACACGGAAGAACGCGAGTGTCGTGACCAGGTGCCCGCCGCCCGGAGCGTCGCCCTTGAGCCGGTTGGCGATCGTGAGGTGACGCCGCTCGAACGCCTCGCACTCGGCGCGCCGCCGAGCCTTGCCTTCGGGGGTGCCAGGCGAGGAGCTCGTCGGGTACTTCGGAGCCAGGTACATCTTCATGAAGAAGCGCTCGCCGTTGCGCTCGACGTGGCACCACTGGCTCATGCCGGCGTCGGTGTTGGTGGGTGTCGTGACGATGGTGAACCCGTTCAACGTCGCACCGAGCTTCATGGCCGTCATGGCTGGGCGCTCCCACCCTGGGCTGGCGAGTGCTCGGGAGGTACGAGCCGCGGCAGGTGCTGCTCGTACAGCGGCCGGTAGGTGCTCCACGAGTCGGCCCGTGCTGTGTTGAGCCGATCGCGATCCGCGCCCGTGATGCCGGCGAAGGGAGCCCAGTGCTCGGCGTGGAGGTGTTGGGTGCGAGCCTCGAAGCTCTGGCGAAGGTGGTTGAAGCTCGGCCAGCCGATCGCCACGACGACCAGCGAGGCGTCGTCCCCTGTGAAGCGGTCGAGCTGGGCAAGGATCGCCTGGCCCCAGTCGTCGATCGAGTTGGCGGCTTGAAGGCCTTGAAGGATCAGGTACTCGAAGTGAGCGGGGGTCGCGACGTAGCCGAAGCAGCCGTCGGTGGATGAGACGAGCACTGCAGGCTGGGCCACGACGGTGTTGAGCCGGTTGATCGTGAACTCGCGGTCGGCACAGACGAGGTTGGTCATGGGGGCGTCTGTGATGATCGCCTCGAGCGCATCGGTCACCGGGCTGTCGTCGACGGTGAGCTGTTGAAGGCCCGACCCTGGTGTGAGCACGTGGCAGCGCGAGTCCCCTGCCCACAGGCTGGCTATGGACAACATCGTGCCGTCGGTGTGGAAGGCGGTTGCGGCGAGCGTGGTTGGCAGCTCGCGCTTCAAGCTCCCGGTGAACCTGTCCGAGCTCTGAAGGCCGCGCTGGCTCTCGATGTCCATCCGGTGCAACAAGGCGTCGTGCAGCTGAGCTTCGGGCGCGAGATCTGGTTGGTGGGCCTCGAGCGATTCGGCGAACCACGACTCTGTGGCATGGCGGGCCAGCCTGGCGGCGACCTTCGCACCGCTGATCTCGCGTCCTGACGATGTCGTGCGCACGGCGGCGCTGCCGCTGCCACCGGTGCCGTCATAGGTGGCGAGCATCCCGGTGCCCCTGCTCGGGTCGAACACGAAGCTGGGCTGGGCGTCCTCTCCCTCTCCTGGTTTCCGCTCGAGCCACAACGCCATCACGGCCAGGTCTGGCTCGTCATGTGACCAGGTCCAGCCGATGTCCGTCATCGACGGGTCGACCCTCCCAGGGTCGCGGTCGCCGTCACCGTTGTTGGGTGGGATCACGATCTGGATGCTGCCACGTGGGAACGAGACATGCTGTCGCGACTGCGAGAGCATTGGATCGACCGATGGATCGACCGATGGATCGACCGATGGACCGAGCGAGGGATCGAGCGAGGGATCGACCGATGGATCGACCGATGGATCGACCGATGGATCGACCCGGCCCCGCGGCTCTGTCGTGGCCTGGCCCCGTTCGCTGTGTTGGCCGGCGGCCGGCACGGGTACGACCGGAGGCAAGAGGTCGACCTCACCATGCACGCCGGCTGCCGGCGGCAGCGGCGGGAAGGACGCGCCGTCCCAACCCCGCTGATGCTGCGACCCGCGGTGTCCAGGACCGTCGGGCGCGCGTTGCGGTTCGCTCGGCGCCTGGTCTGGCGGCGCTGAGGTGCCAGGCCCTGGGTCGCCGGGCTCAGACTGCGACCCACCCGTTGTTGTGGCCAGCGTGGGTGAGCGGTTGCGAGCGACCAGGAACCACAGCCCCGCTGCCCCGCCGACCAGGATTGCCAGAAATGCGAGCAGCACCAGCACCAGAACGGGTTCGCCGTGTCCGGTGCTGCTGGCGAGTGCCTGGTCGCCGGTCGTCGTGGGAGGAGCTTGACTCGCTGTGGTGGTCACGCTGGTGACTAGGGCTGTGGTCGAGGCCGGGTTCGTCGGCTTGGTCACCGAGCTGGCCGAAGCAGCCGAGGGGGACGTCGAGGAGGAAGAGCTCGAGGTCGGCGAAGAGAACGACGTCGACAACGACTTCGCCTCGTCGCGGATGGCATCCGCCTGGCTGCTCGCCTTGGCGTTGTCCATCACCCGGACCGAGCCGGCGATGATCCTGGTGGCGATCTGCTGTGGCTCCGTCGCCGCGCTGGATGCCTTGTCCCAATCGACGCGTTGGAAACCGCGGGCATCGGCGGGAACCAGGGTGAGCAGCACCCTCGGCTTGGGGCTTCCTCCTTCCGTGCTGGGGCTCCACGGTTTGACCTTGGCTGTCGATGCGGCTACGCAGCTGGACGGGTCGGTGCAGCCGCTCGCCCCGGCAGCCGGTGGGACATCGAGGACCAGCGGCGCTGGCACGCTGAGCGCCCTCGCGATGTCCA
>JAHFUU010000035.1:3798-11132 GCA_023264915.1 Microthrixaceae bacterium
GAGGCCGATGACGTCGAACTCGATGTCACCCTGCCCGCCGAGCCCCTTGTCAAGGCACCCACCGTTCTTCAGTCTCAGATAGCCGAAGCAGGGCTGCTCACTGCTGGCACCCATGGCCTCGGGAGCCAGGGCGGCGCTGAGCGCGACGATGAGCACGGTCATCCAGGCCCAGACACGGCAGCTGAGTCTCGTCGCGGGGTTGTGCCGCGTCATCGTCGTCTCCTCCCGCTCCGTCGGCCGCAGGTGGTTCTCTATTCGGCCGTTGGGTCAGCGAGTTGAACGGACCCTTGGAACCGAGGCCGTACAGGCCCGACGACACAGGTCCCGGGCATGGCGACCTTCGACCCATCAACCTCTGCGGCCAAGGCCGCTCGCACCTGGTCCCGTGGCAGGTCCGCTCGATGCCGCTCACGAATCGGGCCCTTCCAGCGCGATCATGGCCGGGATTTGACTCGGCTGTGCCTAACTTCGGGTCGAACCGCTGTCGGCAACGGAATCGAGCGAGCTGTGGACAACCTCTCTGACGCAACGACATCACGCAGGGCCTTGGTGCTGGCAGTCGCGCTCATCCTGGCAGCGTCGGCATGCACGAAGCCTGGCACCGGATCGAATGCGGCGAATGGATCCAACAACAAGCCAGCTCAACCCGAGCCGCAGGTTCCCACCAAGATCACGACCCCGCCCAGGGCGCCGGCACCGCCGCCTCAGGGCACCGGAGTGGCGAACACCGTGCAGATCGGGCAGCGAGTGAGGGTTGCCGAGTGGGAGCTGGTGGTGTCGGGCCCCTGGAAGGACGGGGACGGCCAGGTCATCGATCCGGTTCGCGGGGCGGACTCGTATGGCCCCGACAAGAAGTTCGTCTTCGTGCCCGTAGAGGTCTCCAAGGTGGTGGGCGAGCCCAACAAGGTCGTCGACGGCAACAACCTGACGGCCACGTTCACCTCTGCTGACCCGGCGAACCCCAAGCCTGAGGACTTCGCCACCAACTGCCCCTACGACGAGAGCTGGCCGAACAAGCTGGACCTGTGGAAAGCGACGGCATCAGGCGGCGAGACCTTGCAGGGCAACGCATGCTTCATCGTGCCGGTCGCGAAGCTGGATGCTTTCGTGATCACGATGGCGCCCTTCGGACAGAAGGCTGGGACAGAGACCTACTTCGCCACCCATTGAGGCGAACGCCTGGCCTCGCGCGACCATGAGGGTGCCATGGGAGGCGGCCTTGTCGAAGGCCTGAGCTGTCGGCTTCAAGTGGGAAGCGGTCAAGTTGGCTGAAGAGACGAGAGTGAGATGACCAGCCCGCTGTCTTGTTGCTCGCTCCAGTGGCCGGCCCGGTCTGTGATCCTGACGTCGTCGCGGAGCACCGGCCGCAACGAGAAACGGGCATAGGTCGCCGGCCCGGGCTTGGAGGACGCAGGCGAGCGGACTCCCCGGAGGAAGATGAACAGATCGACTGATATCTGCGCGCCGGGAGCCATCGGGGAGGCTGTCGAGACCACGACCGATTCAGCCGTGCAGACGAGGTGGTCCTTGTGGAAGACCTCAGCGGTCAACGAGAGAACCTCAACCCGGCCGGCGTCCATCAGTGCCAGTTCGGTGAATGCACGGTCAACGGTCTCGTTTGTCTCGTTTGTCAGGCGGAGACGTGCCGGTGCCACCAGATCGTGGGCCGGATCGAGCTGGCAGTCCCCGTCGCTGATCGTCTTGCCTGACAAGAGCTTGGGAGCGCCCGCCACTGAGGTGAGCAATCCCATCTCGAGCGTGACGACCGTGCTCTCACCGGATGCCTGGGTGACCGTGTAGGACCATTCTTCCTTGGCGCGGAACTCCCTGGTGGACCTGCTTCGGGCGGCCACGACGACGAGAGCACTCAGCAGGACGACGATGATGCCGACACCGACCAGGGTCGAGGCGTTGAAGCGGTCCCTGGGTGCCCTTGGTCCCCGCTTCGCCTCACCAGGTGCGGGTTCGGTCAACGCTTCGGGCCGTGGCGGCCGGGGGGAGGTCCACTCGGTTTGCTCGGTCTCCGAGCGGGGCTCGGGGTCAGGCACGTTCGAGAAGATCAGGTCGATCTCGGGGGGATCGAGCGGCGGCGTGGGTCGGGCACGGTCCGTCATCGGTCATGCCTCGATGGAGAGGCAATGGGGACCGTGCTCGAACCACCTCGCGCCTGGCTCATCCCACATCCTTCCCGGCCGGTGCGCGGTCCTTTCACGCGCAAGCCCCGCTCGTCGCTCGCAAGGTACCACGAGGCGGGCAACTGATCACCAGGCCCGCCTCTGGGAGCTCTGACGAGCCAGGTCGCTGGAACCGGCTATGGGTGGGTGGGATCGTCCAGCACACCTTCGACACGTTCATGGCCTGTTGAGCGACAGCGCGGGCAAGCATCGCCGAGCTCTTGGGTTGGGACACGGCCGATGTCGGCCAAGGCCCCTCGAGGCCCCTCGATGCCCCTCGAGGCCCCTCGGGGCCGTCAGGGCGCAGCGCCTCAGATGCGGGTCACCTGGATCGGCTTGGAGAGCTTCTCGCCGCGCTTGCCGTCTGAGCCGACATAGGTCGCCTTGGCCACCACCTGATGGGTGCCGTTGGAAGCGAGGTCGACGATGAGCTCGTGCTCCTTCTTGCCGGGGACGCTCTGGGCGACCTTCCCGTCGACGACCGCCTCGATCCTGTCGACCTTGGACCCGTCACCCTCGACGGAGATTTGCAGCACCAGTGGATACTGCGCCCCGAACTGCGCGCCGTTCGGTGGGTAGGTGATCTTGACGTCAGAGATCGGGGGTGGGGTCGGTGGTGGCGGCGCCGGCCGGCGCACGAGGATCGTGACCAGCACGGCCAGCGTCACCACCACCGCAGCGCTCAGGACGCTGAAGGCGATGGTCCACGTGCGGGAGCCGTGCGTGGGGCCTTCGACGACGCCCGTCGGGGCGGCTTGCACGAAGATCACCTCACCTGACGGAGTCCTCTGCTCACCTGAGGCGTGGAACACCGTCTGGCCCTCGGACATAGGAGCGGGATCGATGCTGGGATGCTGTATCGCTCCGCATACCGCACAGGCGGTGTCTGTGTCTCGGAGCACCGTCTCGCACACCCGGCAACGCTTCATGCCCTCGAACCGATCAACGCTCGGGACCTCCCGGGAATCCATCGGCGGCACCTCACCGATCTTGAACCTCTCGCCGAGTGCCCTGGCCCGCATCGTCTCCTCCCTCGCTGTTCCCGCCAAAGCAGATCACGAGGTGGTCAAACCCTTCTCAACGATGACGCGCCCACCAGCGCCGGTCCCGAGCAATGCCGGGATCGTGGACGCGGCAGTCAGCCGCCGCATTGGCGTGCCTCGGCCAGCTCGCCGGTGCTCGCAGCGAGGTAGATGACCTTCCCACCACTGACCCAGAAGACGAGCTCGCTGGACCCGTCCGTGCTCTTGTTGACGAGAAGGGAGATCCCGTCGGCACCGGCCTTGGCGGTCAAGCCCGGTATGAGGGCCTTGACCTCGTCTTCGGTCATGCCGGTCTTGGCACCTTCGGGAGTCGACCAGTCCGGGTTGACGGTGCCGAAGTAGGCGAACTTGCCGTTCGGGAAGCCGAAGAAGGTGTTGACCTTGCCGCCCTCGAAGGTCGGGGCGATCTTGGGGCACTTGTCGGCGTTTGGTTGCTCGCCCGGCAATGCGGCCGCCGCATCTGCTTGAGGGTCGCCAAACTTGAGCGGGGCTACACCCGACGCGCTCACGCCGTTCGCCTTGACAGGGCCCAGGGCCGTGGTGGACGGTGCCTGAGCTGTAGTCGACGAAGAGGCTGGGGCCGTGGACGAGGGCGCTTGGGTCTTGGGTGGCACCGGCGTGCCGGGTGGGTTCCCGACCGTGAAGTCGACGGCTGCGGTCTGGATCTCCTCGCCGTTCTGGAGGGTGATGCGGGCCATCGCGACGTGCTTGCCCGGTTGCGGTGTGAAGGTCAGGGCATCCGTGGCAGAAGAGGTCTGTGCGACGCGCTGACCGTCGACGGTGACGACGGCGCTGCGGAAGCCGAGCGGCGAGACCAAGGAGATCGTCGCGGTCACGGTCGTGCCTTCGGGGATCGTGCCGCTCGGTATGAGGGTGAGTGTGGCACTGGAGCTGGCGGCGGCCGAGGTCGTGGGGGTGGAGCTGAGCGTTGTGTCCGACGGGCGAAGTGCCAGCACTAGAGCCACGATCAACAGGATCCCGGCGGCGACCGAGCCGGCGATGATGAACATCAAGAGCTTGCGCCGTGCCTCGTCCTCTGGGTCATGCTTGGCTTGCGCGGTCAGGCTCGGTGGCCCCTGCCGGGTCGCGTCGTCGCCCGGGTCGGCTTGCGGCGGGGGCGGAGGCTTGCCTCCCGGATCCTCGACCGCGGCCTTGCCCTGGGGGGCATCGGAGTGTCCAGCAGCCCCTGAGGTTGTGGAGGTGCCGGAGGTGCCGCCTGGTGTGCCTGGTGTGCCTGGTGTGCCGGGTGTGCCTGAGGTGCCGGAGGTGCCTGGGGGCTCTGGGTTCTTGGCGGCTCCCGCCGGAGCGGTAGCGGGCGGCGCGCCCTCGGGGTCGACGGGCTCGGGCTTGGGGCTGTCTGATGGTGGTGTCGATTCGCTCATCGCGGACCTCCCGCTTCGTGGTGGGAACCGGCTGGCCGAACCAGCGCCAGGCGGAGCAAGGTTGCTCGGGTTCGGGTGCAGGCTGCAAGTGAGCGCGGATGCCGATGGTGGCGGCCTTGGGGGTGGCGAACCGACCGCTGGGGTTCCTCCTCCAAGCTCCCCATGAACATGCACTCGCGGAATGAGCTTGTCACAAGAACCTCATGAGCCCGATGCCGAGAAGGATGCCGAGGCAGGCCAAGATCGCGAAGCCGATGCAGTACAGCGCGATCTTGAAGCCGCGACCGTCGGACCGGCCAGAGGTAGGGGCCGTCAGGGCTGGCGCGACCGGGCTGTTGGGAACCGGTGGCAGGCGTGGCGGAGACCCAGCTGACGGTGCCGGCGCGTACATGACGTGCGCGGCAGTCAGTGGCGGTGCTGGAGGTGCCAGCGCTGGCCGCTCGCCACCAGCCACCGCAACGACCGAATGCACCCAGGCTGTGGCGTTTCGCGGCCGCTGGTACGGATCGGGGCTCAGCATCACCATGAACGCGGCGGCCACGTCGTCACGACCCTCAACCCCTGGGACCCCGCAGAGCGCAGCTGCCATGGCAGCAGGGTCGTCTGGGTCGGGGCGCCGGCCGGTGAGGGTGAAGAAGGCAGTGCCCCCCAGCGCGAACCGGTCAGACGCCTCGCTGTACATGCCACGTGAGAGCACCTCGGGCGCCAGGTAGCTGGGCGTGCCGACCAGGGTCATCGGCTGGTCAGACAGGATCCGAGCGAAGCCGAAGTCGACGAGGCATGCCTTGGAGCCGTTGATGATCACGTTCGCCGGCTTGATGTCGCGGTGCACGATCGGCCAACCGCCGAGCCCGCCCGTGTGAAGGTGGTCGACCGCGGAAGCGAGGCGCTCGACTAGCCGGATGGCGTCGGTGAAGGTGCGGTTCGGGTAGGTGCCCACCCACTGCTCGAGGGTCTGGCCCTGCACCCAGTTCATCACCAGGTACAGGGATCGGGTGGAAGGGTCGATGGCGCCCGGAGGATGCGGGACGGGTCCCTCGAAGACGTCGCGCACCTTCACCAGGCCCGGGTGGTCGAGCGATCGCAGCAGCTCGGCCTGGCGCTGCCACCTGGCCCGCCACTCGACGATGTTGGCCGCGTTGGAGGGGTGGATCACCTTGACCGCGACAGGGATGGCGACGCGGTCGATCAGGATCTCTCCCTGCCACAGCTCGCCCTCACCGCCCCGCGACTGGAGCCTGAGCAGCCGGAAGCGATCAGGGTCGTCGAGCGGGCCGGCCACCATCGGGACCGAGTGACCGATCGCGCCTGCCGGGATGTGGCCCTGCGCGCGTGGCGGGCCGGCGTCGGCTGGGCGACCGCCTGCCGGACCGCCGGCCAGCGTGCCTCGCAACGCACCCCCGGCCGAGGGTGCCGCGGGCGGGTACCACCTGCCGTCAGTGGCCAGATACCACCCGGGTCCCATCGGCTGCTCGCTCAATGTGCTCCTCTAAGCGGTGTGGCGGGTCACCGTCGATCGGCCAGCGTAGCGTTGCACATCGATCGATTCGGACCTCGTCATCACCGGGGGACCGGCGATTTGGCCGACTTTTGAGCCGCACCGCGTAGGTTCTCGAGGAGGGCTCGACCAGTGGCCCCATAGGCGAACAGGAGAGCGCGATGAGCGTAGCCGAAGGGGCGTTGATGACGGGCTTCGTCTTGGTTTGTGTTGCGGCCGCCGTTCGCCGGTCAAAGGTTCCGGTGCTCGTGGCGACGGCATGGGAGATAGACCTGGCAACGGCCCGGGCCGATCAGCCGTATGCGCTCGTGCGCGGACGCAAGTCGGGGATCGTGTCGTGGCTGCTGGGTCAGTTCAAGCTCGAGGACTCCACCGAGCTGCGAGTCACGGCCGACGGCATCGAGCAGCGAAGGGCATCCCTCTTCGCGAAGTCGTCGAGGTGGGTTCCCTTCAAGGCGGTCAGCGAGATCTCGACGAGCTTCGCCTACCCCGTTGCAGACGCGCTGGTGGTCTTCTTCAGCGCGGCTCTTGTCACAGGCGCGGCAGGCTGGTTGCTGACCCCACGCTCGTCTGGGTTCTCTTCCTCTGTGTCGAGGTCTGTGCTTTCGAGCCAACCGAGCGCAGGCAACACGGTGACCGTGCTCGTCGCCGGGGTCGTGATCGGGTTCATGGTAGCGATCGTGCACCTGATCCTTCACAAGCGCGTCGTCGTCGAGGTGTCCGAGCACGGCCAGTCCACCGTCGGGTTCGCCATGAAGCGCTCGGTGATCGAGGGCAAGGAGGTGGACCTGGCGCGGGCAAACGAGCTACGTGACCTGATGAGGCTGCTGACGGCTGAAGCCGTAGACCGCACAGTGGTCACCGGCACGGGACACAGCCTGCCGCGACCTCCTGTCGTCGGTGCTGACGCGGTGCTGCGGGACACAGCACCGCCCCGACCGCATCTTCCCTACGGGGCGGCGTCGTCGCCAGTGGTTCCCGGTCCGGCACCTCAGCCCCCACCTGTCCCGGCCCCGCAGCAACCGGCACGACCGCTCGTCTCGCCGGCTCCGAGCCCGTCGACGCTGGCCGGCCCCGGCGCGCCACACGCGACCCAACACTCCCCGTTCCACCCACCCGAGCCGACCGCGCCCCGACGGTGACGGGGTGGCACGGTCGAGGGTCGTGCGTCTGAGGCTTCTGGCCCCGAGGGTGAGCCGATCCGGGGCGTCGGCCGATGCTGAGGCGGTACGATTCG
>JAHFUU010000401.1 GCA_023264915.1 Microthrixaceae bacterium
ATCGGCGCAGGCCGGACTCCTGAGCGAAGTGGTATCCCCGCGGCCAACACGAGGCGGCCAAGCCGGCCAGGTGTCACCATGGCGGCACGGGCCGCGACACCAGCGTGGTACGACCATCCCAGGACGCCGGGCTGATCGAGTCGTAGCTCGTCACAGATCGCGAGCAGGTCCGCGACCTCCTCGTCGAAGCCCAACCTGGACAGGTCCTCGATTGCCGTCGAACGGCCCCGGTTCCGAACGTCGTAGTACACGACTCTCCTACCCGGTACCTCGAGCGCGACCAGATCCGACGCGTTGCCACAGCAGGGAACCACGACAGCTCTGCCACCTTCCCCTGCCACCTTGCACCACAGCTTCACCCCCGAGCTGGTCTCGATCCAACGCTCACCCTCACCGAGGACCACGGGCGACTCACTGGAGCCCTGACCGGTCAAGGGTTGCTTGCGAGACCGCCGGCGCACTGCAGGGTCAGCTCGGCTCTCGGCCAGGACCATGTGACGTCATGGTGCCTGGACAGGGCCTGCGACCCGAGAGCACAACCGCGATCAGCTGTGGCGTTGTGGATGGTTCACCCATCTGATCCCCTCGATCCGGGACCGAGCTGGCCGGGCACGACGAACTGGTAGCAGCCCCGCCCAGCGGTCTTTGCCAGATACATCGCCGAGTCAGCCACTGCCATCAGCGCGTCAGCCTCGCCACACTCCTCGTTGGCGACCGCGGCCCCGATGGAGACGCCGACGGACACGGTTGCCCCGCCGTCGAGTGGGATCGGCATGCTGATCGCTTTGATCAGACGATCTGCGAGCTGTGACAGCGAGGGTTGATCCGCGACTCCTTGGATGAGCACCGCAAACTCGTCGCCACCGATGCGAGCAGCGGTGTCAGTCTCGCGGATGACCGTGTCGATGCGGTCGGACACCGCCACGAGGACCGCGTCTCCAACGTTGTGGCCCATGTCGTCGTTGATGGGCTTGAACTCGTCAAGGTCCAGGTAGAACAGCGCCACAGCGTCTCCGTGGCGCTGGAACCGAGCCAGTGCCTTGTCGAGGTGCTCATAGAGCTGCACCCGGTTGGGAAGGCCTGTGAGGTAGTCGTGGGTTGCGAGCTCACGCATCTGCCCCTCGGCCGCCTTCAGGTCGGTGATGTCGCGAGCAACGATCGAGAAGGACTCGATGTGGCCGGTGTCGTTGTGCTGGGCGAGAACCAGAGCCGACACCGGCAGCAGCGCTCCGTTGCGGTCGCGCAGGGTCATCTCTCCACGCCATATCCCGACCTCGACCAGCACCGGCTCGATCACCTCGTGGAAGAGCTGGAAGGAGTCGTCATCGAGCACATCCATCAGGAAGCTCCCGTCGCCTCCGTTTGCCCCCCGGACGCCAAGGGTCTCCATCGCCGCGTCGTTCACGTAGGAGATCTCGCTGTTGCGCTCGGCGATCATCAGGAAGTCCGAACCGGCATCGATGACACGGGCCAGACGATCCGCCCGTGAGCGGGCGGCGACCTCACTCGATATGTCACTCAAGGTCGCCACGAACCCGTCGTGCACACCCTCTTCGGTGTAGACGGGAGCTACCCTCAGCTCACCCCAGTACTGGTTGCCGCCTCGCCCCTCAAAGGCTGAAGAACCGGCCGGACGCATCGGGTCCAGAGCGCGCACCCGCATCACGAACGGTTCTCCGGTGTTCACGCTCTTGGTGGCGCGCCTGACGATCTCGTCCACATGGTCCGGCTCGATCACCTGTTGCCAGTTCATCTGGTGCAACCGATCTTCGTGATCTTCGAACATCTCTGCCCAGCGGCCATTGGCATAGGTGATGTTGCCCGACGCATCGGTTCGCAGCACCGCTATGGGACCCGCTTCGGTGATGCTCTGGAACAGGCGGCGCACGTTCTCGAGCTCGCGACGCACCGCCTCGTGCTCGGAGACGTCGAAGCTGACGCCACAGAAGCCCTCGAACTCGCGGTTCTCGTCGAACACCGGTACCGCACGGTGGTGCAGCCAGCGCCAGTCACCATCCACCCGGCGAGAGCGTGCCACGAAGTCGAACGGCTCGCGGTTGGTGATCTTGTGAACCAGCCGGGGCCGTTCAGCCTCGTAGTCATGGGGGTGCATCGTCTCGAACAGGGCCCGACGAAGCTCGCCAGAACGGTCAGGCAAGCCGAAGAAGCGGTAGCTGGACGGGTTGCCGTGCTGAGGCAACCCGTGCTCGTCGGTCTGCCACAGCATCGCCGGGGATTGCTGTGCAAGATGTTCGGCATGGCTCCGGTCCGATCGCCGATCGGCGAAGCTGAAGATCTGGGAGATGAAGTACTCGGGACCACCGCTTGGGCCATACACGCCGGTCATGTACGCGCGAAGCCAAAGGTCTGTACCGGAGGCACGGCGGCAGCGGAAATCGCACTCGAAGAAGTTGCGCACGCCGTTCCAGACATCGCGAACCAGATCGAGGACCCCCTCCGCATCGGCTGGGTCGATGAAGGTCTCAAACGGTGTCCCCAACATCTCGGTGCGGGATCGCCCGACCAGGTCGCACAGCACAGGGTTCGCGTGCATCAGCTCGCCGTCCACCGACCACACGCCGACCGCGATCGGCGCCGCGTCGAACACCGCGGCGAGGCGGCTGATGTGCCGAGTGAGCGCGAACGGGGGCTTGCGCGCCTGGTCTTCACCCGCTCTCATCACTTCAGGTGGCTGGTCAGCCATAGAACTCCGAACCCGATATCCGCCCCGTACGCAACACGTTACAGCGTCAGCGGGCCGACATCACCGGTTCCGCCCGAACCTTGGTCCCGCGGCGCGATGCTCCACGCCGCAGTCGACCCCCCTGCTGGGTCCAGCAACCACGGCTGTGGGCACTGGAAGGTCCACGGCGGCAGGTCAGGCGGTCAGCGGGTGATCGCCAGCAACCAGAGAACCCCGAGGGCGAGCGCGATCAGGACGCCGATCGCGAGCACGGCGTTGACCCCGCCACGCTTGGATCTGGTAACACCGAAGTCGACGAGATCCTCTCGGCTCCGGCGGAGCAGGTATGCGTCGTCCTCTGCGGTTCCGGTCTTGGGCAAGTGCTCATGGTGCTCGTTCCGAGTGCGGTCCTTGCCCTTGGCATGGGCTTGGCGACGCTGGGCCTGCACCTTCCGCTTGTGCTTGTTCGCCTTCGAAGTCGCCATCGGAGCCGTACGTTACCGGCTCCCGGTCGAGGCGCCAGCCGGCCGGCGCCCCACCCCGATGACGGCCAGGGTCCCGGCCGGGTGCGCGGGAGGCCACCTGCCCGAGCGGGCCTCAGGTGAGAGACCTGGGCTCAACGGACCCCGCCCGAGATCACCCTGATGATCGCGTCGGCCGCAGCCTCAGGTCGCGAGTACTGGACATAGGACCCAGAACCATCTACCACCTCGAACTTCCCGAAAGGAGACTTCTGGGCCAGCGCCTTCTGATCCTCGTGACGCTTCTCGATAGGTGGCAGCGGGAAGACCGTCGTGGTGGGCGGGAAGGGCACCTCGGTGAGCGGCATCGCCTCAGGGAGCGGCGGCTTGGTACCGTCGATGCCCAGCACGATCACCGGAATCGGACCCGGTGGCAAGGCTCCGGCCCCGTACAAG
>JAHFUU010000402.1 GCA_023264915.1 Microthrixaceae bacterium
TTGAAGCCGTCCAGGTCCACGAACAGGACTGCGATCCGAGCGTTGTAGCGTCTCGCGTCACGCAGCATCGCGTCGAAGCCTTCCCCCAGGAACCTTCGGTTGGGAAGCTGGGTGAGGGGATCGTGGTAGGAGAGCTTGCGGAGGATGTCACGCGCCTTGGCGGCATCGTGGTACCGGCGGATGGCATAGATGCTTGCACCGAGAGGTACCAGCACCAGCAGCGCAAGCAGCCCGTTCAGGTTGGCAGTCGAGAGTCCGTTGACCCACTCGATGAGGGAATCGACTGCGCCAGTGAAGTACGCCGCCACGGCAAGTGTCACCGACACGGCAACGATCCAGGCTAGGTCAACGCCGGCGCGACCGTTTGCGCCGATCGAATCGGCGAACCTGCGAGCCTGTTCTTGTTCGCGGTCGACCATGGCTCTGTTCTTGACGGATCTAGCTGGGTGTTCTCAAGAGATGTTCCGCCGGAGGAATACCAAGCTGCTCGATGACCAATCGGACAGGGCGGGTGACTCTTGATGGTTTCCTCAAGTAACTCCGAGATGGCCGAGATCAATCCGGATCGGCCACTCGATCCTCACGCGCCAGGCGCCCGTCCGTCCGGCACAGCCTGATGCTGCCTGAGGTTTGAGTGAGGTCTGCGCGGGGCGGATCGAAGGTGCCAGGCACAGCGCAACGGGCAGACGGATCGTCTTCGAGCTTGCCGTGCGAACCGTGAGCGGCACTGAGCCGTGCGGGGCGAGCAACGCATGAGCGTCCCTGGGCACCCACTCACACGAGGCCCCCGTGTGAAGGCGGCCCATCGCTTGACCCCAGGTGGCCGCGGATGCGGTCCTCGGGTGGTTCCATCCCGTCGAGCTGTTGCTGGACTGGGAAGCCCCGTTGCATCAACAGCGAGACCACATGACCTTCGACGTCGGCCCAGGACCGGGCCCGCAAGCCGGGGAGCTCGCGGTTGTAAGGCTGGTCGAACACGATCACGGTTGCACCAGTCGCGCGCAGCTCAAGGATGTTGTGTGGGGCATCATCGACATAGGCATCAGCTTCCACCTGTGGCTTCTGGCCCAGGAAGCACAGGTCCCGGTAGGGGATCCCATTCTCGTCGAGCCAGGCAACCGTGTCACCGACCGCGATCGCATGCCCCCAGCTCGCGTAGAGCCGGTGGGTTATCAGGCGGATCCACACGCCTGCATCGGACAGCCTCCACAGGGCTTGTGCCGCGCCATCCATGACCGGCATGGTCCGGAACATGCGATGCTCGAGGACGGCCCTGCGATGCAGCCGGAGGAACTCGTCGTCGTCCATCCCCCACTCGCGATAGGTCCAGGTCGTCTGCTCGCCGAGCTGCTCGGGGGCTATCGACCGTTCTGAGGCCACGACCTCGCGAAACGCTGCTGTGTGGTCGCCACACACCCCGTCCAGATCGACGCCCAGCACGAACTGGCCACTCATCTAGCCGGGCTCCGCCCAACCGGACACGTCGTGTCCGGGAATGGTACCGGTGGTCGACCCCACACCTTCTCGCGGCGCCTCGAAGGATCCACCTGATGCGGTCACGGCTGCGCCCCGATGAAGGACAGGGCGGCGTCGATGAAGCGGAAGTCCTTCGGGGTGGCGAAGTGGTCAAGCCCTGCGAGCGTGAGGAGCTCACCGGTCGGCAGCCTCTCTACCAGGGGTTCACCGGGTCCGGCGAAGTCGCGATCCCCTATCACGACCAGCACGTTGCAGCTGACCGCCTCTAGGCTCTCGGCAGTGATCGGCGGCGGGTTCGGCCGTCGCAACAACGCGGCCAACGCCGCCGGGTCGGCGTCGTCGGCGGAGGCAAGCTGCTGGAAGTACCGGCCAACCGGATCATCGAGTGGTTGGGTGATGCCGGCGACAAACCCGTCAAGGGCGCTCGCGAGCAGCTCGTGGTCGTCGTGGCGGAAGAGGTTGGCACCGACACCGGCCACGACCAGCCGGTTGAACTGCTGTGGATGTTGACTGGCCAGTACGAGCAAGCACCTGGCACCAAGGGAGAAGCCGACCGCGTCGACGGGCTCGGTGGGGAACGACTCGAGCAAGGTGGCTTCGAGCTCGTCGTAGGCGCGCCCGTCATGAGGCTTGGGAGAGTTGCCATGGCCGAGAAGATCGGGCGCGATGATCTCCCTTCGGGCATCCTCGAGCAGATCGACCCAGCCGTTGTCTCGCCAGGTGCGCGCCGCAGAGGTAGCGAAGCCATGGACGAGCACTACCGGGGGCTGAGCCACGGCGGGCAACCATAGCGGGCTCCGCCCCCGCACCTCGGCGACGCGCCCCGATCCGGTGCCCTTCTCACGAAGAGGCGCCTGTTCGCATCCGCACTGGGGTCCCGTCGATCAGCGGTACGGTTCCGAGGATGGAGGATGACCCCGGCGGCACCGGTGAGGATGCAAGGGCTCAGATGCTCGTTGTCGCCCCGGGCTGCCGGATTGATCGCGAGGAGTTGCGCTGGCGGTTCCTTCCCAGCGGGGGACCGGGTGGCCAGCACGCGAATCGCGCAAGCACCCGGGTCGAGCTGCGATTCGACGTCGCCGGCTCTCCATCGCTGACCGAGGCCCAGAGGCTGTGCCTCACCGAGCGTGTCGGGCCGGAGCTGCGGATCACATGTGGCGAAGAGCGCTCGCAGGCGCGCAACAGGGCGATCGCCCTCAAGCGGCTCCTGGCCCGCCTTCGTGAGGGCCTCGAGCCCGTCAAGGTTCGAAGGCCTACCTCTGCACCTCGGGGAGCAACCGAAGCCCGGATCGAGGACAAGAAGCGTAGAGGGTCCCTCAAGCGGTCGAGGAGCTGGCAGCCAGAGGACTGACCAGAGGACCGAGAGGGACCAGCCGTCGAGGTGCGCGGGTCAGCCTCGCCGGGGGTGCGCGAGAGCCAGCTCGCGAAACTGCGGGGCCAGCCAGGCAGCGACGATCTTCGCACCAGGCCCGTAGTGCAGGCCGTCCTCGCGGATCTTCACCCCGTCGACGGTGTCCACGCAGGGACCGCTGTCGGGACACAGCCACTTGCCGAGGTCGATGATGAACACCCGGCCCTGGTTCTGCGGTCGGTTGGCGACCTGACGAAGCAGGCTGTTGAAGTGGTCGACTCGCTCGCGGTCGTTCTGTGTCCACTCGCTCGTGCTCACGCCGTCGTCGCGCTCGAAGTAAGGAGAGGTGAGGAGTGCGACAGGCGTGCCCCCGACGCCGACGGTGTCGATGACCTCTTGCAGCTTGCCCGAGAGCATCTGGTCGAACTCCTCAGTTCCGAAGTCGACCCAGCGCCCGTCGATCTTGCGGTCGAAGATCTCCCATGCCCCCACGTCGATGGCGACGGCGTCTGGCTGGAAGCGGTTGACGGCATCGCCCCAGATCTGGTGCCAGTTCGCACAAGACTCGCTGGGAGGTTGCTCGCGCCCCTTCTCTCGCCTCGGGGCGACGATCAACTCGCACCAGAGCACGCCTTGGTTCCAGAGCCGGATGTCGCTGCTGTCGTCTATGTCGCCTGCGAAACCAAGCCCGAGGTTGTGGCCGACGCTGTCTCCGATCAGCAGCACCTTCGACGGAGGCGGCGCGTTGGGATCGCCACCGCGGGCAGTGGG
>JAHFUU010000403.1 GCA_023264915.1 Microthrixaceae bacterium
AGGCTTTCATGTGGCTTGCGCGTTCGGCCACGGACGTGGCCCTCATGAAGGATCCGGCGCGTCATCCGGGCAGACCAGGGCTCGTGCCGTCGCTGGCGGGCTCGTTCGGCCCAGCGCTGTATCCACGCGAGCATCCAGGTGGCGGCGACCAGTGCACCCAGCCCGACAAGCCAGGGGATCATCGACTTGATCGTCGTCATGGCATCGGTGAGGGTCGACGGCTTGTAGTCGCCAGCGAGGGGTACCGCGGCTGTGGGGTCAAATGCCTGCCATCCTGCTTTGGGGAACCAGACCTCGACCCAGGCATGAGCGTCCTTGGCGCGGACGGTGAACTCACCCGTGAGCGCGTCGCGCTCACCTGGCACGAAGCCGGTCGCGAGGCGTGCCGGGATCCCCAGGCTGCGAAGCATCACGGTGCTGCTGGTCGCGATCTGGTCGCAGTCACCCTTGCGGTCGACGAACAGGTGTTGCTCAGCCGAGTTGGCACCTGACGGAAGGGGCGGAACGTCCTGGGAGTACTCGGTGTTCTCGCGCATCCATCGCCCGATCGCCTCGACCTTGTCATAGGTGCTGCCCTCAGCGGCGGCTATCTGGTGCCCGAGCTCACCCACGCGGGCTGGCATGTCTGGCGGGAGCGCCAGGTACCTGTCTGCTATCTGCGGGGGGATCTGGCCTCCGAGCGGGTCATCACCCCTCAACTGGGTGGCCGTGATCGGCTGGCGGTAGCTGACAACGGTGTACACCGAGCCGGGAGCCAGGGGGGCGAGGGCCCTGACCGTCCCGTCGACGCGGTCTACCTTCGCTGCCTCTGCCATCTCGATCTCGGCCTTCCGGTAGGCACCGAAGACGAGATCCGATGATGCGAGCTCGATCGTGAAGACCTGCTTGAACGCGGTGCCACCCCTCGCGTCGCCGGGGGATGGTCGAAGGACCACGGTGCCCGTGCTGGGGTATCCCGATTCGTCGGTCGTGGACTTGGTCCAGTAGCGGCCGTCGTAGCTGTCAAAGGTCGTGCCCCGCCAGTAGTCGGGCGCGTCAGCCTGGACATGCATGACGACGTCCTCCCCGAGCTTGGAACGGTTTCCGGTGTCGACGCGGTCGTCGAACCCCCAATAGGGCGTGGACAGCTTCAGATCCGAGAACAGGTCACCGAGCCGATTGGGGCGCCCCTGGGTCGGGTTCGGGACGAATAGCGCGACGAGCGGCGTCAGAACCAGCAGCAAGACCGACACAGCAAGGATCTCGACCCAGGGCTTCGGTCGGGCGCTCTGCGTGACCGTCCCGGGCCGAGCGTCATCGCTGAGGCGGAGCTGCCGTCCCCCGCGCTGAGCGTCGCGCTGGGCCAGAACGAGGGTGGTGACCAGAGCCGTGGTCCAGACGATCATCGTCGGGACGAGCGCATCGATGCGCCCCCGGGTCATGGCCACGGTGACCAGCAGCAGCGACAGCAGAAGGGGAAGCGGCAGCCGGGCCAGGGACGTCCAGTCGAGGCACAGCACGAACAGCGCTGCACCCCACGCGTAGGCGCCCGCAGTGAGGCCGACCTCGATGGTCGCATACACGGCGAACATCACGAGCCCCAAGGCGATGACTGTCGTGGGGGTCTTTGAGATCTGTGGCCCCAGCACGGATGGGTGCCCGATGATCTGGGCGACCACAACCAGCGTG
This sequence comes from Microthrixaceae bacterium, assembly GCA_023264915.1. GTDB lineage: Bacteria > Actinomycetota > Acidimicrobiia > Acidimicrobiales > Acidimicrobilacustridaceae > JACPNV01. The sequence continues at coordinate 1,669 of JAHFUU010000403.1, forward strand.
ACGAGTCCAACCGTCAGTGGGGCGGTGATGATGCCCGCGACGAAGATCGCGACGAACGCAGCTGAGAACGTGGCGATGAGAGCCAACCTGGTGGACGTGCTCGGCTGGGTCACTCCGGCCCCGGAGTCAGCGGTGTCGATCATCGCGGGTCGGGTCCCCGAGTGGTCAGGTGAGCCATCGATCCTCCCCCGACGAGGTGACGATGCGGACCAGTCCTGGGTAGCCGGTGCCCGGCAGGTCAGGGTCACCGAAGTCAGCCAGTGCCAACCGCCGGCGTGCCTCGAGCTCACTTGACACGAACGGGGCCACGGTTCTCGAAGCGCTCGCCGGTCGCTTGACTATCCTGATCGGGAGCCGGTTGCCAGTCAGTCGTGGCATCACCTGTTCAGCCGTGTCGAGGGACTCGCGGTACACGATGCGGACTGACCAGCCCTCGGCGATGGCCCGTTGCGCGAGGAAGCCGGCCCGGCCCGCAGCCATCTCCGCTCCGAGGTCGTCAGCCTCCAGAGCCAGCACGATCATCAGCTTGCCGGCTCCGCAAGGATCAAGCTCTCTCACCATGAGCTGGCCCGTTCGGGCGGTGGCGCCCCAGTGGATGAGGTGGCTGCTGTCGCCTGGTTCGTACTCGCGGATGCTGCGGACGAGGTCGAGCTGCGTCCCGGCCCCACGGGAATGTCCCGGGCGGCTTCCTGAGGTGGGTGGGAAGGACACGTCGTGCGGCACGAAGCTCGGCGCCACCAGAACCGCCTGAGGGAGCTGGACGACTGCGCGGCGGACCCAGGCGTTCAGGCCCAGCGGGCCCCACGTCGAGATCTCGAAGATCGCCCACGGATACCGGCCCGGCACCAGCGGCACGGCGTCGATGACACCCGCCTCGGGTGGGTTGACCTGCACGGGTGGAGTGCCCGGTACCGACAGCATCGTGAGGGTTGCGGGCCGGGACATGCCCGAGAGACGGATGGTCACGGCCATCGGTTCGCCGACACGAGCATCGCCTGGGCAGCTGACATCGAGCTCGGGCTTGCTCAAGGCTCGGAACCCCCAGCCGACATCGAGCGCGAGCGCGAGCACGATCCCGATGGTCAGGATCATCAGGGGTCGAGTTCCGGTCTCGATCGAGAACCACCCGAACCCCCCAGCCGTGAGGATCAACAGCACTGCCAGGGGGGCCAGCCTCGTGGAGCGCCGAGTGACCTGGTGGATCATCGGGCCTAGCGGGGGGGTGGGGGAACAGGCACCATCGCCAGCACGTCCCTCAGGGCAGCGGTGGCTCGCACGAGGTCGACATTGGCGCTGTCACCGATCCGATGGGCCAGGTTCGCGACCGATACAGCCTTGACATCGTCGGGCTCGACGAAGTCACGGCCGCGGGATATGGCGTATGCCATGGCCGTGTGAAGCAGGCTCAGCGTGGCCCGCGGGCTGACGCCGTTGCGGCCCTCGGGGTGGTTTCGCAACGCCGTGGCGATGTCGAGGATGTACTCGAATATGGCGTCGTTGACGAAGACCGATTCGACGCCAGCCACGGTCGCGGCCCACTCCTCTGTGTCGATCACCGGACCCAAGTGCTCGAGAGCCGGGCTCCCGCCGTGACCGCGGAGCAACTGCATCTCAGAGCCGCGGTCCACAAGGCCCAGCGACACGACCATCGAGAACCGGTCGCGCTGCCCCTGCACCAGGGGGAACGTTCCGAGGTCACCGTGGGGGTTCTGCGTGGCTATGACGAAGAACGGGCGAGGGAGCTCGCGCGTGGTGCCGTCCACGGTCACCTGGCCCTCGGCCATCGCCTCGAGGAGCGCTGATTGGGTGCGCGGTGTCGATCGGTTGAGCTCGTCGAACAGGACGACGTTGTTGAAGATCGGGCCGGGACGGAAGCTCCAGGAGCCGGTGGTTGGTTCGAAGACGCTCACGCCCGTGACGTCGGAAGGCA